>DAORKJ010000109.1:0-11778 GCA_035439505.1 Chitinophagales bacterium | reverse complement strand
ATGTTATTTATAAGCGATTGCAAAGAGCAAAACAAAAGTTGAGAGATGAAAATATTTCCATAGATTTTCCTGTTCAAAACGAAATTCCTTTACGTTTATCAGCAGTACTTACAACCATATACTTATTGTTTAATGAAGGGTATTATTCAGCCTCACAAAATAAAACACTCCGCAAAGATTTGTGCTTAGAGGCAATGCGGTTAAATGTATTATTGCTTGAACATCAAAACACAAATACCGCTGAATCAAATGCTTTGCTTGCGCTAATGTGTTTTCATGCATCTCGCTTCGAAGCACGCAGCAATAACAATGGTGAAATTGTTTTGTATGAAGAGCAGGATGAACAACTGTGGAATAAACCTTTAATACAAAAAGGGGAGTATTATTTGAATCATTCGGCAAAAGGTAGCCACATATCCACTTATCATATTGAAGCCGCTATTGCCTATTGGCATACACATAAACAGGATACTGTTGAGAAATGGGAAAATATATTGCAATTATATAATAAGTTATTACAAATTCAATATACTCCTATCACGGCGCTTAACAGAACATTTGCGTTGTCCAAAGTAAACGGAGTAGATGAAGGAATTTTGGACGCTGAAAAATTAAAACTTATTAACAATAAAATGTATCACGTTTTACTGGGAAAATTATACAATGAAGTGAACCAAATGCAAGCAAATTACCATTGGGAGTTTGCTATAAAATTGTCAAAAAGTGATACTGAAAAAGCATACTTCAAATCAGTAATAAATAAATTAAGTAAATAGTTTTCCGTTAATTATTTAACCTTAAATATTGCTTTTGCCCTTCTTTGGTTAAATAAGGTTGTATCAATGCAAAAAACAAGTTTAAATAATAATCTACCCGTTTATCTTTTTTGCCATTGTAAACCAGTTCACTACTTGAAATCCAAAAGTCGCCAAATATGGTAAGTGATTGTATGAGCTGACCATATTGTTCATTGCTGAATTTGGATGAAAGTATATTGTTTGACTTCAACAACATCAGCAACATAAAAAACTCAGCTGCCCTTTTTTTCTGCAAAGCCAGATAATGTTTGCGCAACTTGGGAATCGACCTGCCAATAGCTACAAAATCGATAAACAAAAACCGGTATTCATAAAACTTGGTAAACATGACCTTATTACTGTCGTACACCATTTGTAAGTGTATGCCTGAAAATTGCATACTGCCGATTATGGTATCCATTTCTTTTACCAGTTGCTCATACAAGGCATAAATGATAAGTTCCATGTTCGCATAATGATACCCCAAGTTACCATGTGAAATACCCATTTCAGCAGCAACATCACGGATAGTTACCGATTTAACACCCTGCTCATTTAGTAGCTGAAGAGCTGTATTTAATATCTTTTCTTTGGTGCGCATCGTACAAATGTAAACAAATTAGGGCAAATGTACTAAAAGATAGGACAAACGTCCTAACTTTGTCCTATGAAAGTAATTATCATCGGTGGTGGTATTGGCGGATTGTCACTGGCTATCGCATTACAGCGCAAAAACATTCCTTTTGAAATATATGAAGCAACACCCGTTTTGCAGGAGGCAGGGGCCGGTATTTGGTTGGGGGGTAATGCCATGAATGCAATGGATGCTTTAGGCGTTGGCGATATCATTAAACAAAAAAGCAACCGCCTTGCTAGGGTTTTTATTAAAACACAGTCGGGTAAAGTACTGCAGACTGTTGATTGTGATATACTGGAAAAAAAATATGGCAATGCAACCTATAGCATTCATCGGGCAACCTTGCAACTTACTTTGGCGGCAAATATCAACCAAACCATTAACACCGGACATCGCTTATCAAGCATTCGGCAATTGGACGATAAGGTGGAAGCTGTTTTTGAAAATGGAAATGTGGCTGTAGGTGATATAATTGTTGGTGCAGATGGTATTAGGTCACTAGTGAGGGAACAATATGTGACCAAAGCGAATTATCGTTATTCGGGGCAAACTTGCTGGAGGGCGATTATTGATACACGGTTACCACCGAATGAATTTTCAGTGGGAGCAGAGGTCTGGGGAAATAAGGGCGGATTGCGCGCTTCTTACTCACAGTTAGGTGGCAATCAGGTGTATTTTTGGACTACCATGAAAATGGCTGCCGGCATTAAATTATTAAATGAAGATGCACTAGGACTTTTTCAAAAACAACTAACCCCGTTTAGTGGATACATGCAACAAATAATTCGAATGATTCAGCCCGAACGTTTAATACACTCCGATTTATTCGATATTCAGCCAATTAAAAAATGGTATCATAACCGAATTGTTTTGTTAGGTGATGCTGCACATGCTACTACACCAAATTTAGGACAGGGGGCCAGTCAGGCAATTGAAGATGCATGGGTATTAGCTGAAAACTTAGCTAAATATGATTATACAAATGCATTTGCCAATTATCAACAAAAACGTATTGCTCGTGCAACAAAAGTGGTAAATACCTCATATCAGATAGCCCAACTCACCAACCTCGGTGGCCCGGTCTTCAGTATAATTAAATCCGCACTCCTAACATTAACTCCGGACACACTCGCCCGTAAACAATTCGATTTTTTGTATAATGTTAAATTTGAGGATTGATTTTAGTAAAATTTGATATCATTATTTAACTTCACCTTATGAACATCTCTTTATTAATTGCCATTCAAACAATTGTATTATCTGCGACTGCACAAGCTGAGCCACATAGGTAAATGCCAATTTGGTTTGGAGACGTAAATGGTGAAATTGACACAGTTTGCCTTGGTTATAATCCTTCTTCAGGTGTGACCAAAACACTTAATTCAGATTTTGAACAAAAGTATGGATTGATATAAATATATTTAATGTTGCCTTGTATCGATGATCAACATTTTCACCTATTTGGATGATTTCAATTTAGAACACATAAAAAATACGGAAATTGCCAGTAGTCTTGACTTCGGAGTGAACATAGGTTTTATAAGCGGTAAAATGCCAATAGAGATGTATTGGGATATAGCGCATTTATACGATTCTATTCTACCCTTTTCAAATACCTTTCCAATGTCAAATGCAATTGGTATTGTTGACTGTGGTGCTGGAGAGCCGGGTTCAATTAATTGTCTATCTGCATTTGATTACGAACCATTAATAATGACTAACCAACCTAATCCGTAATATATTTACCACATTATCAGCCCACATCTAGGGGATTCGCATTCGTTTGATGAACCGAATGAAGTGATTAATCAATTTAAGTTTTTATTTTAAGCATATAATAACTATACAAGTATTTCTTCTAGTAGCAATGATATTAAAGTTCATTGTTGGCCAAATCCCATTCTTGATGAATTAAATATTTCAAGTAATAATCTTATTTAGACTTTTTAAAACTTAAATTTATTCGGACTACCTGTAAAATCTTTTTCCGTTAACAACAAATTTGGTCAATTTACATGTTTGGATATACGCCTGGGTTTAATTAACATTCCCTTAAAACAGCTGAAAAAATATTCGTATTCAATAATAAAAACATAAGCTGATATTTTCTGAAAAAAATCATCAAGCTATTGCAAAAAAAAAATGTTTAGGTAACGGCATTTTGGGTATCGGTTTAAAATGAATATATATTAACGACGCATAAAGTTAGGCGTGTATAAATTGCCTAGAACTCATCTTAAAAATACCTTTGGTGCGTCTTCGCTCTTTATCCTTCGTTGCTTGAATTGCCCGTACTCCCTCCATTATGGGTAATTCAAGCGCCTTGGCTGACGAGCGAAAACTTGAAATTACTAACACGAACCTATTTTTGAGATGAGTTCTAATAATTTATAACAAGTTTTAATACAGGAACATTTTGACATTATAACATGGCTACGGTCATGGAATACGCACAATATCTAAAGGGCACTTAAAAAGTGTCTGTTTATAACAAGAGAACATCAATATCCAGGCAAAAGTAATGGATTTAATTTTTATTATAATTGACTTTGAAAAATGATTTATTTTGATACATTTGATAATAAAGTTGAGTAAACACAGCTTGTAATTCAGAATAGGTTTATTCCACAACCACCATTTGTCTCGTTCCAATAACCTCGCCATCTACATACAAGGAGTAAGCATAATTGCCGGTGCTTAGCAAACCTGCTTCAATGCTTAATTGCGTTACATTGCAGGTAACGGGAATGGCTCTTACAATTCTGCCTGTGGATGTTTCGGCAATTACGATGCTGGCATCATTGCAGTTTTTCGGAATGCGGAATGGTATTACAGTTGAATTTTCAAATGGATTGGGAATATTTTGACCTAATAGGGCAGGTGAGTTTGTTTCTTCAAGCGTAATTCTTATAATACCGTCTGTGTTGGTGGTAAGTTGTGCGGCAATTAATTTCTCTAATTCAGTAATTTTTTGTGATAATGTTACAATTTGCTTTTGTTGGGTTTGAATTAAACTATCATTGTTTTGATCTGCAGCATCTAATTCCTGCACGGCTTTAACCAATGGCACAACAAATTCGGCATAACGTAAACCATATAATGAATTTTCATTTTCAGGTTGGTCTACCCCCGAAAAATCATAACCAATATTTTTCGCAACCATTGCTACATCTTGCGCAATAAAACCCGAATAAATGATTTTCGATTTTTCATTTACTGAATTACTTTCATCTTTCAAAAAATGGTTGATACCATTTACATCCAATGTATAAGTAACAGGTTGAAGTGCATTAATAAATTCAAGTCCAGGTACATTTTCCTGCACATTTTTTTTAAATCTGCCATCACTTACATTTGTCCAGTTTACAAATCCGCCTATACTGGTAACAGTTGATGCACCAACGCGTACCTGGTTGCTTGCTGTAATTCTGCTCGCACTTCCAACTGCGGTACTATTTGAAATATCTGTTCCATCGGGCTGGTCAGCATCGTAACCAAGGTAAGTGCAAAAAGTGCTATTGTCGTTCACGCTGCCTGCTGAATGACCGGTTGCTGTGTTATATGAACCTGTTGAATTAGAATACAAAGCTATATTCCCAGTTGCTGAATTATAATTTCCTGTGGTATTATTAATTAACGATTCATTTCCAATTGAAGTATTATGTGTTCCGGTAGTATTATCAAACATTGCCTGAAATCCAAAAGCCGTATTATTTGTTCCTGTTGAATTGGTGCGCAATGCACTATTTCCTGTGGCAGTATTTTGAGTACCTGTGGTATTAAAATACATGGTTTGATGCCCCACTGCGATATTACTGTTCCCGGTGTTGTTCGTATATAAAGCATTATTGCCGATAGCTGTATTGTAATTTCCATCAGTATTACTATACAATGATTGTTGGCCGAATGCCGAATTATAATCGCCAAATAAATTATTATACATCGATTGATATCCTGCTGCAGTATTATCAAATCCGGTAGTGTTTGCAGTTAATGCCTGAGTACCCTGTGCAGTATTATTAAATCCTGAATTATTAGCATTTAATGCTTTATACCCGTGTGCTGAATTGTTATAACCCTGTGTATTAGCAGCTAACGATTGATATCCGGTTGCGGTATTATAATATCCAATGTCGTTTGACAACAAGGCCTTTGAACCAACTGCGGTATTGCCAGTCCCTTGTAAAATACCTCCTGCACCAATTCCATTATTAAATAATGCTGAGTCGCCAATTGCAACAGTATAATTAATTGTAGTGTTGGAATATAATGCACTTTGCCCGATGGCTACATTATTTATACCATTGGTATTTAAATACATCGTATAAAAACCAATTGCAGTATTTGCCCTGCCGGTTGTATTAGAATACATGGCATTTTCACCTACAGCTACATTTTGTGTTCCCGTTGTATTCGCATTTAATGCATGATTACCATAACCTGAATTGTTTGCTCCAGCGTTTACATTTCCTGCATTTACTCCTGTAAAAACCGAACCACCAATATTGGAAATAAATTTATTATCATCAAAATAAATGGTTTCATCGGTATAAATATTTTTCCATGATGCAGCGGTATTACCTAAGTCACGTGTGTTATTTCCATCCGGAATTAATGATTGATTAATTGCAGTTGATGATAAATTAGATAACGCAATATTGGCGTCATCTGCAGGATTTAAATCTCCTGTATTAACTATAACTGTGTCAGCTATGGTAATGCCTGCGCCTGCAGAATAAGTTGTATTTTCATCGGTTGAGGTAATTGTATAAACCGGATAAGTCCCGGTAATATCAGTTGCGCCTGTTCCGGTTAAAGTAATTATTACATCGGGTGCTGTATTTGTAATTGTCGCATCGGTGATATCAATTCCGGAACCTGCAGTATAAGTTGTATTGAAATCAGTTGATGAAATAGTAAAATCAGGATAAGTACCGGTAATTGTTGTAGCACCATCACCGGCGAGAGTAATTGTTTGATCAGGAGATAAATTTGTTATTACCGTTCCGGTAACATCTATACCAGAACCAGCGGTATAAATGGTATTATTATCAACCGAATTAATTGTAAAATTTGGGTAGGTGCCCGCAACCGATGCTGCTCCGGTACCGCTTAATGTAATTATTTGATCGGGTGCGGTATTATTTATTGTTGTTCCTGAAAAACTAATTCCTGCTCCTGCAAAATATGTTGTTCCTGCATCTGTTGCCCAGCCTAAATTACCTGCCCCATCTGTTTTTAAATATTGACCATTGGTGCCATCTGCGTTTGGCAATACCCAAATTTTATTATTTGGAATATTATCCGGCGATTTAAAACCGACATAATTATTTCCATTGGCAGTAAGTTCCTGAAAACGCAAATTTCCTGTATTTCCTGCACCGGTATTGAACGGATTTATTTTAATTGCCGCAGCATTTGTTGAGGTAATATCCAATGCGGCGCTTGGTGTGGTTGTTGAGCCTATAGCTAAAAAACCTTTGATATATGCATTTCCGTTTCCGCCCTGCCAGAAAACAGGAACACCGGTCCCATCCCGAAATTCGTATCGGCTGTTGGAAGCACTGAATACTAATCCGAAATTTGGGTTTCCCTGATAACGAAAAGCAAAACGATCGGCCCCGACAAGATAATCGGCATTACCGATAAATGTTAAATCGCCATCTGTTGCAAAACGCGTATAATCTGACGTACCGCCGAATTGTGCAATTCCACCATAAACCTGAAATAATTGAGTGGGTGTGGTGGTGCCAATACCAACATTACCAATTGTAGGAAACGTATTTGTTTGAGCAATAACTGATAAACTGATTACACAAACTTGCAACAAGAGGAGTATTTGTTTCATATACATAATATTATTTGTTAATTGTAGTATTAAAGATATGAGTTTATCATTTAACCAAAGAATCTCGAACGGTAATAATTAAATTGCCTCAGCGTTCAATATATAAATAGTTGATTTACATATTTTCTTTTGAATAGGGCCTATTATGGTATCAAATTATATTGCCAGACAATTTGCAACTGTAAACAACAATACCTAATTCGAATGCCCGCTGGTGTAGTAGTTTCACCAAGTTTAGGTACAACCAATTTATATACAATAATACGTTGAAAAACGCGGCGTTTTAGGTTGTTTTTTTCAGAACCTTAGTTTGATTCTCCTAATTCAATTAGGATGTACAATTGTTTGGAATAATACCAATAAATCGTGAAAAAGTGCAATAATAATTTTATACCTTTGTATTGAAGAGTTTGATACCATAATTAATAAGCTTTTTTTGAAAATAAATTTTTAAATTAATCAATGGCATCATCTATGTATCAACCAAAAGTGTATGTAGTCCACACTCATCAATTGAGGCGTATATTTTATTCAGTTTCTTCAGATTTGCATCGCATTTGGTTATTGAGGTTTGCAAAAGGCTCAATAAAGATTGACGATAAAGAGTTCAAGATTCATAACCACATGGTTGTTTTTGCATATCCTGGGCAGATTATTGAAGTTTCCAGCATTGGCCCGTTTGAAGGATATTGTGTTGCATTTAATGAATCATTCTTTTATCAGCATACGGAGCATAAAGAAATGCTATTTAAAGCTCCGTTTTTCGGTTATATGATGGCACTACCAATTGCAGGTATAACATCAAAGCAATTTACCATGTTTGGTGAATTGTTGAAGCAAATGGTTAAAGAGTATAAGCTCCAGAGTATGTGGTATGAACAGATACTTCTGAGTATGTTGAACGTTTTCCTGCTCCGGATAAAACGTTTCAAATGGGCACAAAATAGCCAGGTACATAGAAGTGACTATACGACACTTCATTTAGTGATGATGTTTAAACAGTTGATCAGATTGAATTGTCATAAAGAACACTCAGTTTCGTGGTATGCCAAACAGTTGCAACAAAGTCCTAACTACCTAAATTTAATGGTGAAGCAAGTGACAGGCCACCCAGCTGGCAACCTCATTGCTACGCAACTTATAATTGAGGCGAAACGTCAATTAATACATTCAAAATTGTCAGCTAAAGAAATTGCTTTTGCTTTAGGATTTTATGATCATTCATACTTTACCAAGTTTTTTAAGAAACACACTGGAAATAGCCCACTTGAATGGTTTAATAAAAATAAATGACAAATACAATTTTTCGTTGCAAAATTACTATTATGAATTTTTAAGATATTATTAATTTTGGATAATAATGTATTTTACTTGTATTAGCATGGCGGGTAAAATAAGTTCAGAGGGAATAAAGTAAAATTCTTGCCATTTATATTTTGTTAGCATTAAAAAATTATTTAATATGAAATCAATAATCACACTATTAATTTTCTCCTTACTCACTTATTACAGTGCGGGACAAGCACCAGGTATTAACTGGCAAAATGCTATTGGAGGTAACGCAACAGATTTGGCAACTGTCATTGAACCCGCATACGGTGGGGGGTATTTTATTGGTGGATACTCCAACTCAGATGCCGCATTTGATAAATCTGAAAGGTATAAGGGAGCAACTGCACTCTATGATTATTGGATAGTAAAATGTGATGCATACGGTAATATTTTATGGGAGAATACTATTGGTGGTAGGCGAGAAGACTGGAATTCTTGCATATATCCTACCGATGATAATGGGTGCATTTTGGGTGGGTCATCCGCTTCATCTGTAGGCGCTGACAAGACTGAAAATTCAATAGGCATTTTTGGGCAAACGGATTACTGGATTTTAAAACTTGATGCGAATGGAGAAATTGTCTGGCAAAATACCATTGGTAGTACAACAATTGATTTTATGCACGATATGTGTGCTACACCTGATGGCGGATATATGCTTTTTGGCGAATCGTATGGTGGTATTGATGGGGATAAAACGGTTGGGAGTTATGGAGGATATGATTACTGGCTAATCAAAGTGGATGCTACTGGAACAATTCTTTGGCAAAAAAGTTATGGTGGATCAGCGTATGATTATGCAAGGAAAATTATTCCCGCAATCGGGGGAGGCTATTACCTGGCGGGTATTTCATATTCAAATATCAACGGAACTAAATTTGAAAATTCAAGAGGTATGGGTGATTATTGGGTTATTAAAATAGATGATATAGGCAATGAAATTTGGCAAAAAACTATAGGGTCAGTCGCTGAAGACGAACTTACTGATATATTAGAAACACAAGATGGCGATTTAATTATTTGCGGGACATCATATGGGGCAATTGGCGGTGATAAAACGATGGTTGGTTTTGGAAATGCTGATTATTGGATATTAAAACTTAACAATGATGGAGAATTGATTTGGCAGCAGGCCTATGGCGGCAGCAATGTAGATGGAGCTGCGGCAATCGCAAAAACAAGTACTGGCCAGATCAGAATTGCAGGACACAGTTCTTCCCCAATATCTGGAAATAAAACAGTTGCATCAACGGTCGCGACAGATTTTTGGATTTTACAAATTTCGCCAACTGGAGATATACAATGGCAGCAGAATGTGGCAGGCAACAATCAGGATGTTTTATCTGACATGATTGTAAATGCCAGTGATGAAACGGTATTTGTTGGTTTTGGTTATTCGACATTAGGATATGATAAAACAGAACCTGGTTATGGCAGTTATGATTATTGGGTTGTTGCATTGGCGGATACTTGTGCAGCTGAAGTATGCAACGATTTTGACGACAACTGCGATGGATTAATTGATAATGAATTTGCAGATTCCGTATTCGTTGTTGTAACTGGTCCTCTGGAATTTTGTAGTCCCAGTTCGGTGCAATTAACAGCGTATTACACAGGAACTAGTATACAGTGGAAGCGGAATGGCAATCCAATTGTCGGGGCTGTAAATTCTACTTATTATGCTACAAAGAATGGAAATTATACTGCCACAACAATGAGCGATTGTGGTTCTGCGACTAGTGAAATTATAACAGTAATTGTGAACTCAAATCCTAATGCAAACATTTCTGCTTTAGGACCTACTACTTTCTGCCCTGGCGAATCGGTTACATTAAATGTAACTCCTATAATCGGATGTAGCTATCAATGGTACAAAGGCCCCAGCCTGCTCACAGGAGAAACAAGCCTTACTTATATAGCAACGACTTCCGGTAATTATAAATGTAAAGTAACCAAAACAGCCACGGGTTGTTCAAAAACCTCAAATACAATTAGTGTTAGTGCAACATGCAAAGTGGAGGAATCTGAGATAGTAGAAATACTAACTTTCCCGAACCCGGCAACAAATTCAATTTTTATTTCTTCAAAAGAGGATTCTTTAGGAAATATTTATCTTTATAATGCAAGTGGTATGCTTCTTTTAAATTTAAAAGTGGAGACGGAAATTGTTGAAATAGATGTATCAAAATACGCAAGCGGGCAATACTGGATCAGAGTTGGAGCATCAGTTACTGGATTTATGAAGGAGTGATTCAGCATGAAGGTAACAAGTAAATAGAAGGAATAATTAACATAAATTAATGTAAGTAAGCAACAAAATAAATTGATTAAAATGTTTGTTTATTTAATTAAATAATCCAAGAAATGGTGGATAGTTATTCAAATATTGGCCTAGCTTTTTAAATAAATTAAATAAATATTACTGCATGTAAATTCATAAGTATATTTAATGCTCATAATAAAGAATTTGCACTATTTAGCTTGCTGTTATTAAAACATGATTTATGTTGAAAATCAATAAAACCACCTCAGTTTTCACTCTTTGATCGATAACATCAACAATTTAACACAGTAATTTTGATAAATCAAATCCAATGGTAATACTGGAGTAAAATTGAACAGAAATAGTTGCATGGAAATTAACTTAGAAGGAATCAAGCCTCTAAAGAATACCTGATAATCTGTAAAGAACTCATCTCAAAAAAAACCTTTGGCGTCTTTTCTTCGTCTCCGCTCTTTTCCCTTCGCTGCTTGAATTGCCCGTACTTTCTCCAATATAGGCTGCTTCAAGTGCCTTGACTAACGAGCTAATACTTGAAAATTCTAACGCAAACCTAGCCTTGAGATAAGTTCTAATACTTTCGATAATGAAATGGTATTGTATGTTGATGATATAGAAGCATATGTAAAATAATATCCTGGAGTTTACTAACTTAGTGGCAAACAATTCAACTTGAAACTTATTGCAATTGTAACCGACCTCCACCTTGGTGATGATTTTCCGAGAGCAAATAATATTGATGCTGCACAACGCTGGAATATTATTTTTGAAGATATAAAAAAACGCAACGTTAATCAAATTATAATAAATGGGGATATTGGAGACCAACCTTCCAATTTTGTGTTTTTTAATGAATTAAAATATTCCGGCATACCTTTTACAC
>DAORKJ010000108.1:0-11877 GCA_035439505.1 Chitinophagales bacterium | reverse complement strand
GAAAAATTTGGTGGCCGGGTATTATCAAGCCATGGTTAAATACAACAATGTAAACTTTGGTGATTTTAAAATTATAGTCAATTAACACGTTTATTAAAATTACCAGGTGACTCTATTTGTGAGTTTTTTGTTAAAATTGCATAGCTTTTTCAATTGATAAAGGCAATTTAAATCAAAACGCTAAACATGTCTAATCGAAGCCCACAAGTGGATCAGGTAATTTTAAAAGCCGCCGCATTTGCACAACCTATTCTCACACATTTTCGTGACTTAGTGCATGCCGTTTGTCCGGAGGTGGAAGAAAAAATTAAATGGGGAATGCCATTTTTTGTTTATAATGATGATAACCTCTGTCACATGGCTGCATTCAAACAACATTGTGCAATAGGATTTTGGAAAGCAAAATTAATTGACGAAAAACTGGTTGCTAAAGCAAAAACCGAAGAAGCCATGGGCCATTTTGGTAAAATAACTTCCCTAAAAGATTTACCATCAGATAAATTATTGACCAAATGGATTAAAGCAGCCATGCAACTCAACGATGCCGGAATCAAACTGACCAAACCACCGGTTGAAAAAAATAAACCTGTTGAAGTTCCTGCTGATATTCAAAAAGTAATCAATAAAAACGCAAAGGCTAAAAAAACATGGATTGCATTTAGCAACTCACACCGCAAAGAATATATCCAATGGATAACAGAAGCAAAAACATCCGCAACTAAAGAAAAGAGAATAACTACAATGCTCCAACTACTTGAGGAAGGAAAAGACAGATATTGGAAATCGGCTAAAAAATAATAAGTCTCGTCGGGGCGAAAGATTATTCGCCCCGACAGCGTCTAATTAAAATTCCATTTTTCTTGCAATCTCAAATAAATTCAATGCATTTAAACTGAGCATAAAACTTATTTTATCTCCATAAGTATTTACATCATCTACAAACTGGTTACTTAAGTTTTCACTCATCAACAATGGGAAATACATTGCGAAAATATTTTTAGGCAGTTTAATCATAATACCTGCATCGTATTGAAATGCATCAAAACCAACAACTTCTGTATTTGGCGACACATAGGCAATATCACCAAAAAGTCCAACAAGCGGAATTCTTGGTATGGCAATATCTAAATTGGCTGCAGCAATTGCGCCGTCCGACGTTAATCCTAAATCATAAACAGGCACTTTAAAAAATCCATCACTTAAACTTATCTGGTTGCTGATAAACATATTTTGGGTATTACGTCCTAAGTAAATTTCATCATACATATCATCGTAATATCCATTATTTCCGGCAAGCGTAAAATAGTGTTTATCCGATTCTCCATTTTGTAAAAAAGTACCGGCAAATACCCTTACATCAACACCTGTAGTAGTTCCCGGATAATGAATTTTTGTATTGTAAGTAAACGAAATTTTTGAATAATCGTCGCCCATTTCTCCGGCTACAAATAAGGATTGTGGAAATATTTTTGACGGTTTATTAAAGCGATACGACAGTTCGTTTACCATATATTGCTCTGCAAACGTATTAGTAATTTCACCATTATCGCCTAATTCAAAATAATAGTCATCTTCCTGAATAAATACGTTCCTAAATGCAAAGCTGTGTTTGTGCTTTTGGCTTAAATGTTTTTTGCGAATATCTATTTCTGCTTTTGATTGTAATCGTGTATAGGAAGGCGTTAAAGTAGTAGATTCACCTACAGTTAATACTTCATATTTATTGTAAGTATAACTTGCAACACTTTCCGAAATCCTCAACCTGTCGATAAACCCTTTGGCAGGATACAAATTATATCCAATACTTCCCTGACCAACTAGTTTTTCAGTACCGAATGCATACATGGGTGCTAAAACAAAGTCAATAGCCGGAGTAGGTAAAACCGAATTCCATAACGACAAACCTAACATGAATTTATCATTTTCGTTCCAGCCAATTACCGGCGATAAAGTAACTGTTGTTTTATTCGGATTGTCCACTTTTAATCCCAATAATGTAAGCTTGAATGGCTCAACACGTTTAAATAATCCTGAAGTTTTAATGGTATTATTTTCGCGTTCATATTCAGGAATTGTGCCTTGTGCATCAATTTTTAAATGCGAAACTTTCCATTCGGGTTTAATATTAAAATATAATGTCTGGCTACCTGTAAATCCTCTAAACCAATCGGTGCGTAAAATACTGTCCCCATCCATTACTGCTACTGAAAATGGTGCAGGTATATCCGACTTGTTGGTAATATCAACTGCAATGGCAGTTTTACCTTTTTGCATTTTACTTATTTTGTAATCCACACCACGAGCATCATTAATCACACCATCAAAAAACCATGCAAAATATTCGCCGGTTTCCGCTTCAAACAGCGCACGCATATCTTCCGGATAAACATGTTTGAACTGATAAGTGCGATAATATTTTCGCATTATTCTGTCAAATTCTTCTTTGCCTAAAACATCTTCTAAATAACGCATAATATAAGCACTTTGCATATAAACATCAAGGCCATAATTAATCATGGTATATTCCGTTGCATGTAAATTAATACACTGTGCTTTATTTTGACGAGCCATTGACTGATACATGTGATATTGTACATTATCTACATTATTAGTATCTACACCTAAATATCCTAAAAAGTTATTTGGAATACCCAGTGCATTTGAGCGGGTATAATAAGTGTCCATGTATCTGTTTTCATAAAATGAATTAATTCCTTCATCCATCCAGGCATGTTCACGTTCGTTACTACCAATTATTCCATAAAACCAGTTGTGGCCAACTTCGTGTGTAATTACATTATCTAACGACTCAGCATCGTAATCACCACCTAAAACAGTAACAGTGGGATATTCCATACCGCCTGCACTTTCCACTTCTAAAGTACCATCAACAGCTTGCGCAATATTCCACGGATATTCACCAACATTATCAGAATAAAATAATACCGAACGATTTACATAATCACAAGCTTTTTTCCATTCTGTTTTATGTTGATTAGTGAAATATACATAAGTAAGTACAGTGCGCTCCGACTCCGGCAATACCACTGAACTGCGCATTACATGAAAACGTTTATCTGCAAACCATGCAAAATCATGTGAATTTTTTAATTCGTATTGCAATGTTTTTGTTGTTGTTGAAGAAGGAGGAAAATCTAAACTTGTTTCTGTTAATTCAGTTGAAGCAGTTTTGTCAGCTAGTGCATTTAACCAGGTGAATTCAGAAGCTGTTTTTAAATCACCACTACCGGCAACTACATAATTTTCAGGTACTGTAATGCTTACTTTAAAATTGCCAAATTCACTATAAAATTCACCTTGGTCCAAATAGGGAATTGGATGCCAGCCATGTTTATCATATACAGCCGGTTTTGGATACCATTGTGTAACCTGATATTGTTGCCCAACATGTCCCATCCTGGAAACACATTTTGGCATTTGTACTTTAAATGGTGTGGTAATGGTTATAGTTTGTCCGCTTGCCAAAGGACTATTTAAAGTAATTTTTGCGATATCCGGATTTTCAGGGTCATACGTTAAAGGAACCGAAGTACCATTTACTTTAAAATCGAGATTATCAATATAACCGCGTTCATTGTCTTTCGCAAAGAAAAACTCAGTACTTCCCTGCAGCACTTTTTGTTTGGCAAATGCGGTATTATTGTCTTTATACGCATTCGGCCATAAATGAATCCAGATAAAAGTGAGTGCATCAGGGGAATTATTAGTGTATTGCATGGAAATATTGCCATTTAATACATGATTGATGTCGTCGAGGGATACAGTTATATCATAATCCACATTTTGCTGCCAATAACCTGTTGACTGCGCATGAAGATTTAAGTGTAAATTGAGCACCAATATGGTAATAAAAGCAATCACTGATTTATACATAGGTTAAATTTTTGGTAAAGATACAGGTTCCGTTGTTTGCTTCGTTAATGAAACAAACAGCCAAAATGTTACAGAATTGTTGATCAACATTGAAACTAAATTTGGAAAAACTAAATTTGCATGTATATGATGGATCCGGAGTTTAACGACAGAGAGTTTACTGAAATGGGCGAATTGATTGAGTTGTTTGAAAAGTATCTCAAATCCAATGAACAGCATTTTTTTGATGAGGACAGCCTGGAGCGTATTTTAGAATACTACGAAATGCGCAATTTACCGGAGCGTGCTGAAGCTGTTGCCGACTATGCCATCAACCAAAACCCTTACTCCTCCGACTTTCTGGTGCGTAAAGCTGAATTTCTGGTAAATAGAAAAAAGTATAATGAAGCCCTCGATTTATTGGATAAAGCCTACCTGTTCGACAGTCATGAAATAGATATTTATTTACTGCGCTCCGATATTTATATAGAAACCAACCAGCCAGAAAAAGCCGAAGAAATTTTATTTGAAGCGTTGGAAATGGCTGATGATGAGGAAAAAGACGCGGTTTATGCTGAATTGAGTGATATTTATGAAATTCAGGAAAACTTCGACAAAGCGTTTGATTGTTTAGCCAAAGCCTTGTCTATAAACCCTTCCAGCGAAGATGCCTTGTATAAATTATCGCATATCGTGGATATGACCGATAAATATGATGAAAGTGTAGCCTTACATCTATCCATTATAGAAAAGGAACCTTATGCCTGGCTGGCTTGGTTCAATCTTGGTAGAGCCTATATGGGACTAGGGTTGTATGAAAAAGCGATTGAAAGTTTTGAGTTCGTAATGGCCATAGATGAAAATTTCGACCTGGTGTATCGCGATGCAGCCGATGTTTACTACCGTATCGAAAATTTCGAAAAAGCGATTTCCATGTTCGAGCTGGCGCATGAAAAATCCGGTGGTTACGAAGACTACAGCTTTAGGATTGGTTTGTGTTATGAGCGACTGGAAAACTATAAATCTGCCCGTTTTCACTTTAGAAAAGCTGCCCGTCAGGACCCGTTTTTGAGCGAAGCCTACTTTCGAATAGGAGAAACCTATCGCCAGGAAGACCGCTTTGAGCCGGCTTTGGTCAATTACAAGAAGGCTTTGAAGCTTGATGACAGCAATGAAGATTATATCTGCACCCTTATCAGTATCTACAAAATGCTTGATCGCGATGAGGATGTTATTTTTTATTTAAAAACACTGGTTAAAACCCGTCCTGATATACTGAGTTATTGGCTGGATTACATTATCTATTTGATGGAACTTGCCAAATATGAGGAAGTAATTGATGTCATTCACGATGCCATTACCTTAAGTGGTCATTACCCGGAGTATTTTTATCTGCAAAGTGCCGCCTTGTTTAATACCGGCAAAAGCAGAGAAGCCATTTCAGTCCTGGAACACGCACTCACCATGGATTACAGCCGACATACCATCCTTTACGAAGTGTGTAAAGAAGTGGCTATGCGACCTGAATTTCAGAAGGTGATTGGCTTGTACAATGCTAATTAACAACCTGCTAAACCTAAATTTTTGCTGTTTTCAATTAAAAGCATTGAGGTTGCAATAGTTATACTTCATACTATGCCTTCGTTTACGTAATTTTGCGCCGTAACTACTAATTTAATAAATGAACTTTTCTATTAACAGTCTCCCTGAGCGCCATACAAAACCACGCAAAGAGGGACTTACCATGGTAATGGACAAAGGCTTAAGTGTGCGTGAAGCTGAAGATATGCTATCCGTTTCTGAGCCTTATATCGACTTAATTAAACTCGGATTTGGAACTGCGTTTGTAACGCCAAACCTTGAAAATAAACTAGCCGTTTACAAAAATGCAGGTATTGCCTGTTATTTCGGCGGAACCTTATTTGAAGCATTTTACATTCGCGGACAGTTTGATGATTATTTGCGATTGCTCGAAAAATACAAAATGGGTTATGCTGAAGTAAGCGATGGCTCTATTGATATGGACCACGATGAAAAATGTAAATACATTACAGCATTAAGCAAACACGTAACTGTGTTAAGTGAAGTTGGTTCTAAAGATGAGAACAAAATGCTTGCTCCATACAAATGGATTGAGCTGATGAAAAAAGAAATTGAAGCCGGAAGTTATAAAGTTATTGCTGAAGCACGTGAAAGCGGAACTGTTGGTATTTACCAAAGCAAAGGTGAAGTGCGCAGCGATTTAATTGATGAAATATTAACGCAGGTACCACAGGAAAAAATTCTTTGGGAAGCACCACTTAAAGCACAGCAAGTCTATTTTATCAAATTATTAGGCTCGAATGTAAACCTTGGTAATATTCCACCTAACGAAGTTATTCCACTGGAAACTTTACGTTTAGGATTACGCGGAGATACCTTCCATCATTTTTTGAAATAACGAATTGTTATAAATTACTCTGATGAGTTTAATAAAAAAGTATTTCCCACTTACATTAAAGGGTATTGCAATGGGCGCTGCGGATGTTGTTCCGGGTGTTTCCGGAGGAACCATTGCATTTATTTCAGGCATATATGAAGAACTACTCAATTCTTTAAAATCTTTTAATGGCACTGCTGTTAAAAAATTATTTAAAGAAGGTTTTGGCGCTTTTTGGAAACATATTAACGGATGGTTTTTATTATTTCTGGTGGCTGGTATTGGAATCAGTATCTTATCGCTATCGAAATTAATTTTACATCTGTTAGAAAATTATCCAAATTTAATTTGGAGTTTCTTCTTTGGCTTAGTTGTAGCTTCAGCAGTGTTTGTTGCCGGCACAATTAAAAAGTGGAGTTGGGATGTAATTCTTGCAGCATTAATCGGAACAGGTATTGCTTATTATGTAACGGTAGCAACACCTTCACAAACACCGGAAAATTATGGTTTTATTTTTATTACCGGAGCTATTGCCATTTGTGCAATGATTTTACCCGGCATTTCAGGAAGTTTTATTTTATTGCTAATGGGTAAATATGAGTTCATTTTGAATTCATTAAACTCCATGAAATTTGATATCATCTTGACTTTTATTGCCGGATGTTTTTTAGGATTAATTGGGTTTTCGCATGTATTAAGTTATATGCTCAAAAAGTATCATAATGCTACTGTAGCTTTGCTGACAGGATTTATGTTTGGTTCATTAAATAAAGTTTGGCCCTGGAAAGAAGTTTTGGAAACCCAAATTATTGATGGCGAAGAAAAAATATTACGAGAAGCTAATGTTTTACCGTCTACCTACACACAAATTACCGGTGAACCTCATCAGGCATTATGGTGTATTTTATTAGCTGTTGTAGGTTTTGTGTTGATTTATTTAATAGAAAAAATGGCCAGCAAAAAACATAAAATAATTTAATAGTTGATATGACAATACCACAACCTCAACCTGACCCTCTCCCCAACTTTACAATTAAAATCCGAATTAAATGAAACTATTCGGTTTAATTGGCTTTCCCTTATCCCATTCTTTTTCTGAGAAATTTTTTTCTGAGAAATTTGAACGTGAAGAAATTGAAGATTGTAAATACGAATTATATCCACTCGAGAATATCGAAGACATTCGTTTGTTGTTCGAAGTAAATAAAGATTTAAAAGGATTAAATGTTACTATTCCTTATAAAGAATCGGTAATCGAATACCTCGATGATTTAGATGATATCGCACAAAAAATAGGTGCTATCAATTGTATTAAAATTGATGAAATTCAGCGTGTAGGTTATAACACTGATTATGCCGGATTTCGTGATTCACTAAAACCTTTATTAAAAAAACATCATACACAAGCACTTGTTTTAGGAACAGGTGGCGCTTCCAAAGCAGTTGTATATGCTTTACAAGAATTAGGTATAGGCACTACTTTGGTTTCACGTAAAACCGGAGCAGCACAATTAACTTATGCTGATATTAATAAAGCAATTATTGATAATCATACCATCATAATAAATTGCTCACCGGTTGGTATGTATCCTGATATTAATCAATGTCCGGACATTCCATATCAGTTTATTAATTCCAATCATATTTTATACGACTTAATTTATAATCCAGGCAAAACGATGTTTTTACAACATGGAGAAAAACAAGGCGCGACTATAAAAAATGGTTTGGAAATGTTGGAATTACAAGCTGAATATGCCTGGGAAATTTGGAACCGGGTTGAAGATGAAGAAGCAGCTTCCGGATATTAAATTCAATTACTTATTATCACCATCAAAGTAACACCTAATCGTGTTTACCTTTCTATGGAATTCTATGTGGTAGGTGAAGGTGAGCATTCCACCAAAAATATAAGTGTCGTTATTCGTTGGATCGCCTCTACCCTCTTCTATTTGTACTAAATCAGGTCGTGATCCATCAGCCTGATTCGAAAGTGTAGCAGCCATTATAGCTTTATCCAAATCGTAATGTAAATAGTAGTAATCAGGATTAGGATAATAGGAACTAACATCATCAATATAGTCTGTAGTCGTAAATCGACAAGCCATTTCAAACCCTAAAACCCAATGGTTGTAGGTTAAAATTCTGAAACCACCACCTAAAGGGAAACATACGGCAATTCTCGAATATTTTTCTCTATCCGGATATTCCGGTAATCCCTGCCCTTCTGTTCCAAGTGGCTGAAGGTCAACCCATTTACCATTATATTGAGCCTGTGGATTAAAGTAGAAAGCACCTATACCCCCATAAATATAAGGGCTCCAGCGTTTTTTGTTAAAGCCGGTAAAACGAAAAGCACTTAGTTCTATCATACCAGTCGCTTCTACAATAGGGCTGCGGAAACTTAAATTGCGGTAATTGCGGAATTCATTATCGGTTAACGCATCATCACCTTTTAGCATAGATGCAAATAAATTAAAACGAAAAGCTGTTCTGGGAATAATTTCCTGGCGGAAGACAAACCCCAGTGCCGGTCTGGTTACTGCAGGGTCAATATCCCAAAAGAAAGGCCTCCCAATATCATCTGAACCCCCTAAGTCGCCCAGGAAGCTGGAAAAGCCCAAATTGGCCCCAAACTCACGTGAAAGTGTTACCGGCTGAGCATAATTTACCCGAAATAGCGAAAACAAAGCTATTCCGAGCATAAAACACTTTATACCTATATTTTTTTGCATGCGGGTTAATGATAAGGGAACCACGAAAATCATATATTTTTTTAACAAAATCAAAAAAATAGCCAGTATTGGTTAAAAAATTAATCTTTTATACATATTAAAACCGTATTCAAATTAACGATTTAACCCTGTCACATATTATGGATATATCTTCAACTTTCAAATCGTGGAATAAAGGTAAACGTAGAATTCGCTGCTGGAAACTAACAGCATTGGGCAGTTCAGCCCCTGAATAGTGGTTTTTAAAAAATGGGGAAAGATGCAATGCTCTGTAATGTGACACCGCTAAAATACCCGATTTTAAAAGCGCTGCAGCCAAATTGTTGCGATCCTGTTCATTTGCACATAACAGCCCAAATAAATGATAATTAGGAGTGGCGTACGGTGGGATTGATATAAAATTTAGTCTCCCTGCCTCCATAAAAGGTGTAAGCGCATCCTTATAACGTTCCCACTGTTGTCGTCGAACAGTCTGAATATGGTAAAACTGTTCCAATTGTGCATATAAATAGGCTGCATTAAGCTCTGAAGGCAAAAAACTTGAACCTATGTCCATCCAGTCGTAAGATGGGATTTCACCCCTATTAAAAGCAACCCTGTTGGTTCCTTTTTCCCACAAAATTTCTGCACGGGTTATTAAGCGTTCATCATTAATAATCAACAATCCCCCTTCGCCACATTGAACATTTTTTGTTTCATGAAACGAAATGGTGGCCAAATGTCCAATACTGCCCAACGGCACTTTACCGTAAAAGCCTCCTAAAGCTGCAGCTGCATCTTCAATTAAAAATAAATTATGTTCAATTGCTAAATTCAAAACCTCCTGCATATTTACTGCAATGCCACCATAATGTACAACAACAATTGCCTTCGTGTTTTTAGTAATCAACGAAGCTATTTTTGTTACATCTAAATTTGGTGTATCAGTTTCAACATCTGCAAAAACAATTTTTGCTCCTCTTAATAAAAATGCATTGGCAGTTGAAACATGTGTAAACGATGGCATTATTATTTCATCACCTGCTTTAATATCAATTAATAAAGCTGCCATTTCAAGTGCATCGGTACATGAATTTGTTAATAATGTTTTTAAATAACCAAATTCATTTTCCAAAAACTGTTGACAAGTCTGGGTATAAAATCCATTCCCGGAAATTTTTCCCCGCTTCACTGCATCAGCAATATAGGCCAATTCATTTCCTACTAAACATGGTTGGTTAAATGGAATCATTATTTAAAATTAATGAATTGTTTTACACCGTAAATTACCGGCTTTTTGTTTTGAAAAAAACTTAATCGCGTATTACTAAAAATTACTTTTATTGCTAAACCTAGTGCCTTACCAAAAGTATAGGTTGTATTGCCCGCAGCCCGCACACCGTGGTCTACGGGGCAATTTGCGGTGAGCTTAGTTGCTTTCCGGACAGCTACCGGGAAAAAAAAATTAGTATATTTTGTTTGGCAAATTTGTTGAATAACCTGCCGACTATATACGCCGAAATTAGCTGTTGAACCTGTTGTTTTTATGCCTGATAAAAAAGATAATACTGTATAAAATGCAGTGGAATACCATTGTTTAATTTTAGGGTCATTCCGTTTAATGCGGGAAGCAAATACCGCATCAAATCCTTCCTCTGCTTTTTTCATTAATTCAATTATGGCTTCTGGCTGATCTTGTAAATCGCAATCCATTACCACAACCCAATTACCATGGCAATTATCAAGTCCCGCTTTTATTGCGATATGTTGCCCGTAATTTTTATCCAACACTACACATTTAATTTTATGATGTTGTTGGATAATTTGTTCAATTACAGCAACAGAATTATCACTGCTGCCATCATCAACTAAAATAATTTCAAAGTCATCTGTAATTTGTAACAACGCCGCTTGCGTACGGCTAATTAATACATTTACCAATTGCTCCCCTTCATAAACCGGACTTACAACAGATATAAAAGGTTTCGCCTCCACAAAATTATGCTAATAATGAATTAAGCTTTGGCCGTTGGTCCAAAATTCATGGGCAAACCACCAAATCCTTCATTTTCGGTAATAGTGCCATGGAGACTTTCGAATTTATTAATATTATCAGCTAATGCGCGCAACAAACGTTTAGCATGTTGAGGCGTCATTAAAATTCTGCTTTTAACTTTGGCTTTTGGTACACCAGGCATTACCCGGATAAAATCTATTACTATTTCAGCACTTGAATGCGTTATGATAGCTAGATTAGAATATGTTCCTTCTGCAATTTCTTCCGATAACTCAATATTGAGTTGATTTTTTTCCTTTTGGTCGCTCATAACTATATATTTTGCTAGTAAAATTATTCCAAATTCACCTCATATCGAAATTGTTTAGCAATTTAGCACAAACTATCGGTATGAAAACCTCTGTTTTTTCTTTCATCTTTGCAATAACCATAACCTGTTTCTGGGCACTTCCTGCTTGCAAAAACAATGTTGGTGCCGAAGACCAAACTGGAGAATTAGAGAACATTCCTGCCCTAAAACCGGTATTCCAACCCTTTACAGTTGATAGTCAGGTGATTAATACATTTTTAGCGCAGTTTCCTGATTTCAATTTTCACAAAGCTGAAATACATCAATTTTATAAAAATCGTCAATATCAATCGGCTTGGTTCAACGAATTTGGTTTAATTGAACAAGGCGGATTTTTCATGAACCAGCTCGAACATTTTGAAGATGAAGGTTTAAACGACTCCGTTTTATATCGTGCACAATTAAAAACATTGCACAATATAATTGCAGATCCGAATTTTATTTATAATAGTACCGATACCGTACCCAAACAATTTGAACTTATGCTTACCGCAGAATTTTTTGT
>DAORKJ010000107.1:4540-11926 GCA_035439505.1 Chitinophagales bacterium | reverse complement strand
TTTGAATCCAATGGATGAACGCGAATTGTTGAATATTTCGCCAATAGATGGCCGTTACCACAGTAAAGTAGCTGAACTGGGCCAATATTTCTCAGAATATGCCCTTATGAAGTTCAGAATTTATGTGGAGGTGGAATATTTTATCGCCATGACGGAATTGCCCATTCAACAATTAAAAGACTTCGATTCCGACAATAGAGGTAAGTTAAGAAATATTTATAAGAAATTTAATGTTGAGGAATGTCAACAAATTAAAGCCATTGAAAGTAAAATTAATCACGACGTAAAAGCGGTTGAATACTTTATAAAAGATAAATTTGATGAATTAGGTTTTGGAAAATGGAAAGAATTTATTCATTTTGGTTTAACCTCTCAGGATATAAATAATACCGCTATCCCCATTTCATTGCGCGATGCATTAATTGATGTATATGCTCCGTTACTTGAAGATTTAATTAATACGTTGAGCGAATTAGCCATTCAGTGGACTAAAATACCCATGCTTGCCCGCACACATGGTCAACCGGCATCACCAACCATGCTTGGTAAAGAAATTCGAGTTTTTATTGAACGTTTGAGCAAACAACGCAATGTATTTAATGCTATTCCGTTTAGTGCAAAATTTGGCGGTGCTACAGGAAATTTTAATGCGCATTTTGTAGCATATCCTGATATCGACTGGATTTCATTTGCTGATGAATTTGTTTCTTCACGCTTAGGATTAGAACGTTGCCGATATACTACTCAAATTGAACATTACGATAATATGGCTGCCGCTTTTGATGGCCTGAAAAGAATTAATACCATTCTGATTGATATGAGTCGCGACTTATGGACTTATATTTCGATGGATTATTTCAAACAACGAATAAATAAAGATGAAGTTGGCTCTTCAGCCATGCCGCATAAAGTAAATCCAATCGATTTTGAAAATGCAGAAGGTAATTTGGGCATCGCTAATGCCATGTTTGAACATTTATCTGCTAAGTTGCCAATTTCACGTTTACAGCGCGATTTAACCGACTCTACTGTGTTGCGTAATATCGGAGTGCCAATGGCGCATACCATTCTGGCATTTAAATCGATTTCTCGAGGGCTGAAAAAATTACAAGTTAACGAGGCAAAAATTCACGACGATTTAGATAATAACTGGGCTGTAATTGCAGAGGCAATTCAAACTATTTTACGTCGTGAAAATTATCCTCAGCCTTATGAAGCGTTGAAAAACCTGACCAGAAACGGACAGGCAATCACCAAAGCTACCATGCAGGAATTTATTGAAGGATTAGATGTAGCTGAAGACATTAAAGAACAGTTGCGAGGTATTACACCATTCAACTATACGGGTATGCGTTATTTCTAATTATATCGCTGATGCCGACTCCTGCTTTAATCGAAAATATTGACTATTACATCAATAAGGATGGACTTTTGGTATTTACTGAAAAGTATTTGCTGGAGCGTGGATATTGTTGCGGTAACGGATGTTTACATTGCCCGTACAACAATCCAACACAAACATCTCCGGATAATACCAATAAGTGAATTAATTAAATCTGATGGCTTTAATAGGCCTTATTTTAGCGACAAATAAAGAAGGGATTAATAAGAATAAAATAGATATTACAAACGTTCCTGCGTTGAGTAATAAAACCCATATTACATTAATCTGCACAGGAGCTACTTTTACATAATAAGAAGCTTCAGGGAGTTTAATTAAACCAAATTGTAATTGTAATAAACATAACCCAATTCCGATTATATTTCCCCATAACATGCCTTTCAAAATAATATTGGCGGCATTCAATAAAAATATTTTACGAATAGAAAAATTATTGGCACCCAATGCTTTTAAAATACCAATCATATTAGTGCGTTCTAAAATTAAAATCAATAATGATGTCACCATATTAATGAGCGCAACCAAAATCATTAAGGTAAGAATTATCCATTCATTTACTTTTTGCAAGTTCAACCAGTCGAACACACTGGGAATTATTTGCTGAATGGTTTGCACATCCCAAAACGGGTCTGCTTTTTTATCCACTATTGGCTCTATAATATCAATTTTTTCAGGGTCATCAATAAATACTTCATAACCACCAATTTGATCTTGCGACCAGTTGTTTAATCGCTGAATATGTCTGATGTCGACCAACACAAACAATTTATCAAATTCTTCGAGTCCGGTATTATAAATGCCATTTACACGTAATTTGCGATACATTTGTTCGTAATCGCCATTTTCTTTTTGGTCGATAATATGTAATAAAATACTATCACCCACCACAAATCCAAGTCTGTCCGCAGTCGATTTTGAAATTAGTGAACCACGACTCACATCAGTTTGCGTTAAATCAATCGGGTCGCCTTCGATGATATATTTATCCAGTTGTTGCCAGTCAAAATCGCTGCCAATGCCCTTCATGATAATACCTTCAATATCTGTTTTGGTTTTAATGATGGCAGCTTTTCGCGCATAAACCTGCACTGAAGTAACACCGTCAATCTTGCCTACCTGTTCAACAAATTCAGGCACCCTGTAAATGGGTTCATCATCGAAGGAATTACGTAAACTTTGTTTTGCGATATTAATATGTCCCCAAAAACCATATACTTTATCAGAAATAGTAGCTCTAAATCCGTTTACCAACGAGGTGGAGATGATCATTACACTTAGGCTGAGTGCAACAGCAACGCGGGCTATAGCAATAATCAATCGCGAAAACGACCGTTCTTTATTATGAATTATCTTTTTGGTGATAAAAAATTCGAACCACATCCCTAATTACTTTATAACTTTGGCCTTAGTTTTGAATGAAACATGCGTATGTCAATAATAGCTCTTGCTTTTACTCTGTTTACTGTTTCAATTGCCTGTAAAAATAATGATTCTGCAATTGATAATGCTCAACCTGTGTCTAACCTTGCGGTAGTGCATAAACAGGTTAATTATGATACAGACATAATAACCGGTGCTCAGCAAACTGAGTTGTTGTTGCCATTAATAAAAGGTAAATACATTGCCTGTGTGGTAAATCAAACCAGCACAATTAGTGATAAACACCTGGTAGACTCCCTGATAGCTTCCGGCGTTAATATCGCAACCATTTTCGCACCTGAACATGGATTTCGAGGCACTGAAGATGCAGGTGCTACCATTCTAAATGCAAAAGATACAAAAACAGGATTACCGGTATTATCCTTATACGGCAACAAAAAGAAACCAACGCAACAAGACCTTGCCGATGTAGATGTAGTTGTTTTTGATATTCAGGATGTTGGTGCACGGTTTTATACCTATATCAGTTCGTTACATTATGTAATGGAAGCTTGTGCTGAATTAGGCAAACCAATTATAGTTTTGGACCGACCTAACCCAAATGGTTATTATGTGGATGGTCCTTTATTAGATAAAGCCTATAGTTCGTTTGTCGGCATGCATCCAATACCTGTTGTGCATGGTATGACCATTGGTGAATATGCCAAAATGATAAACGGTGAAAAATGGTTAGCGAATGGTGTTCAATGCGATTTAACGGTTATTCCCTGCAAAAATTACGACCATAAAAAAATGTACGAAGTGCCTATTGCACCATCGCCGAATTTGAAAAATATGCGAGCCATTTATATGTATCCAACATTATGTTTTTTTGAAGGTACAAATGTGAGTGTGGGTAGAGGTACTGCAAAACCATTTGAAATTATCGGTTCGCCGTATTTAAAAAATACCGGATTTGAATTTACCCCAATGCCCGGCCCCGGTGCAAAATCACCTTTTTTAATGCATACCAAATGTTATGGATACGATTTTTCTGCTAAAAGTTTGGATGAAGTTCAACAAGGAAAAATTGATATTCAATTGTTGCTTAAAATTTATCAGGAATTTGAGCCTAAGGATAAATTTTTTCTTGAAAATAATTTCTTTAATAAATTAGCAGGTAGTGCTGAGTTGATGATGCAACTAAAAGGTGGATTATCGGAAGAAGAAATTCGTTTGAGCTGGCAAGATGATATATCAACATTTAAAAAAGTACGTAAACAATATTTACTTTACCCCGATTTTGAATAATGGCTGAAAAATTACGTATCGTTTATATGGGTACACCCGATTTTGCTGTCGCGGGATTACAGGCTTTAGTAGAAGCGGGTCATCAGGTAGTTGCTGTAATAACAGCTCCGGATAAACCATCGGGTAGGGGATTACAAATTCAACAATCGCCGGTAAAACAATTTGCTGTTGCGCACAACATTCCTGTTTTGCAACCGATTAAATTAAAGGACCCGGAATTTATAACTGCGTTAAAAAGTTATCATGCAGATTTACAAGTTGTTGTCGCATTTAGGATGTTGCCTGAAATAGTGTGGAATATGCCACGACTGGGGACACTTAATTTACATGCCTCACTTTTACCTGATTATCGCGGAGCCGCACCAATCAATCATGCTATTATTCAGGGAGAAAAAATTACCGGAGTAACTACATTTTTTTTACAACATGCCATCGATACCGGTGATATCATTTTTATGGAAAAATTGGCAATTGAAGAAAATGATAATGCAGGAACACTTCACGATAAACTCATGCACCTTGGTGCGACATTAATAGTAAAAACAGTAAATGCCATTGAAGCCGGTAATTATGTTACTACCCCACAATCCGGCACTTCCGATAAAATTGCACCGAAAATTTTTAAAGAAACCTGCTTAATCAATTGGAACCAACCGACAGCAACAATTTATAATTTTATTCGCGGGTTATCACCTTACCCGGGAGCTTATTGTAATGTTAACAATAAGGTATATAAAATACTGGAGGCATCAAAAGAAATAACAGATACTCATTTAACTCCAGGTACTTTTATCGCCGAAAATGCAACATTGAAATTTGCTACCACCGATGGGTTTATTCATGTGCTTTCGTTGCAGGCAGAAGGTAAAAAGCGGATGGCTACAGGCGAATTTTTGCGTGGAAATAAATTATAATTATTCTAGTCCCAATAAAAAAGTGAGTGGAATATGTAGTCGTTTACTCCAAGCTTCTTCAGTATGCGGTTCACCTTCAAATTTTCGGGTAATCCAATTTTTTTCTGTAAACCCTTTTTCTACCATTATACTATCCACTTTAATTTGGTGTGGTTCATATAATTGATCCAAAGTGGTAGTCCCGAAATCGAAATATATTTTATGCGAATCAGGTGAAGGAAGATGTTTACTTAAATAATCTTCAAACGCTTGTGGAATAACATTTTCCGGCGCTTGTAAACTTCCCGGCCAATGGGTGGATAAACAAGCTGCACCACCAAATACTTCGGGATACTCACAAATGGCATACATGGAAATTAAACCTCCCATACTCGACCCTGCAATCATGGTGTGATTTTTATCGGTATATGTTGAGTAGGTTTTATCTATAAATGGTTTTAATTCCGTGACTACAAATTTCAGGTAAGCATCACTGCGGGGTTGTTGTTGTAATTCATTTTTAATTAAAGTATCCTGAAAATCTTTGGTTAAATAACTAATGGGAGTTTGCGGAAAATATTCTGAATGCCTGTATACGCCATTGTTCCAAATACCTACAACAATACAATCGATAATTTGGTTTTGCGATAAAAGTTGTCCAACAATTTCATCTACCTGCCATTCCTGTTTATTCCAGGTAATGGCAGCATCGTATAACATCTGACCATCGTGCATGTAAAGCACAGCATATTTTTTATTAACATCATAATTTTCCGGAAGCCAGACATCTATATTTCGCGCATCTACAAAAGAAGAAGCAAACATTTCATGCCTCACAATTGTACCTTTTGTCGGTACAGGTATTTGAGCTATACTTTCAGGAGCAAACATGATGAATGAACAAATAAATGCAACTATTAATTTACTCATAAACATAAACAGGAATGGTCGTAAACGATTGAGTAGGTAAATCCTGAATAGCAACATAATATAATCCTGCACTCAACCCATTTGTATGGATAATTACATCTTGTTGTTCAGCTCCTGATACCATTACTTGTGGAGCAACTGCTTGCCCAACTGTATTGAGCAATTGAATATTGGCACTTACCATTTCATCGGTATGCAGTTGAACATTAATAGTATTATTTTGATACCATGCAGTTGCATTGTTGAGTAAGTTATTGTTATCTGCACTCACAGGCATATCACCAACAATAAAAGTATGTTCGTAATTAGTACCATTTAATTCAACAGACCATGTCCACTCACCTTCAGGAGCATCATTTGGTAGGGTGTACCACCAGTACCAATAAGACGCAAGGTAATAGTCAGGTTGATAAAAATCCCAATCATACCAAACTTCGCCATCAGCTTTTGTAATGGTTAAATTACATAAATCCGTTGGTGATAAATCTTTACCATAAAATACAAAATAACATTCATCGCCCGGCATAAAATTGTTGGATTCGTGTGTAATAGCCGGTTCCGGACATGGCATAAATTCAGGCGGAGCTGTATGTGTTTGCACTCTGTTTATTTCAGGTTTTATATACGGGTCCTGATCAGCCCACCAGGTGTCTACATTCATGGTATTACAAGTACCTTCAAACGGGTCTATCAAATTATTATCGTCATTATACATTTCGAAATGTAAATGTGGTCCTGTTGAATTTCCTGAGCTGCCTACAGTACCTAAATATTCACCGGCTTCAACAGTTTCACCTAAACCTTTTGCTGTAAGCGAACTTTTTTTCATATGTCCATACCATGCAGTTGAACCATCAGTATGTTTTACATATATGGCATTCCATGATCCCGGATTAAATGCACAGTTCTGATCAAAATTGCCATCGTATTTTCCTACAATTGTTCCCGGGGCAGCTGCTACAATTTTTACTGCTCCTGCATTGGTTAAATTCCAATCAAACGGCCATAAAAAATAATCAATTCCCTGATGGTTATAACCTGATTCAGTATCGTAAGTTCTTTCACCACAATTCCAATCTTCCAATGAATTTGGATAAGCGTTGTCGTGGTCAACATAATTGGATATGGCATAAAAATTATATCCGGTAAAACCATCATTCCATGCTAACGGAAATTGCAAGGCTACAGTAGCTGTTTTATTATATACCATTGGTAATTTTCCCTCGGCCTGTAATTTGGCTTCGTTTTCTTCCAACATTTGAAAAATGGATGCCCTTTGTTCCGGCGACATTTCATCTAGTGGGGCCATGGTGTATTCACCACCACTAAATTGTTGTGATGACTGATTAAATGCTGTTGTGCTTATAAGGCAGCTTATAACCAGGATAGTAAGTTGTTTCATTGGTCTATTTTGTGATAAAAATAGCATAAAAACCTGAAAATGCGCCCATGAATTAACAATTCGATACCTACTAGTTTTTGTCAAAATTG
>DAORKJ010000107.1:0-4440 GCA_035439505.1 Chitinophagales bacterium | reverse complement strand
GCATCCATATTTTTAGCAGCCACTAACTCATCACTAATCATAATGGTTAACGATGCCTTAGCTTGAATTTCGGCACCTAACACACAAAATAAATTAGTGGTTTCGTTACGTAATTCGTAAGCGAGTTTTTTAATTAAATCTGCATTCGGTAAATCTACAATGGCACGAATAACCTGCACATCACCAAATGTTTCTTTTTTGGCAAGTAAATCATTTTTGATTTGATTTAATTGCATCAATTGATATTTTTCGATTTCCTTTTTTAAAGTACTGTTTTCTTCCACTAAACTGCCAATACTTTTTACGATATCCGTGCCTTTAGTCAGTTCAGTAATTTGTTGAATGGTAGTTAATTGTTCATCAATAAATTTACCTACAGCTTCACCTGTGATGGCTTCAATTCTGCGAATACCAGCGGCTACCGCGCTTTCACTAACTATTTTACAATAACCAATTTCGCCGGTTGCGCCAACATGTGTACCACCGCAAAATTCTTTGCTATAATTTTCATCTGCAATTACAACACGCACTGTTTCGCCATATTTTTCACCGAATAACATCATAGCACCTAATTGTTGTGCTTCAGCTATTGGCATTACTTTAGTAACAACCGGAATATTTTCGCGAATTTTTTTGTTGACCATTAATTCAATCTGCTGTAATTCCGCATCGGTGATTTTAGAAAAATGCGAAAAGTCGAAACGCAATCTGTCCGGCCCAACATAACTTCCTTTTTGTTGCACATGCGTACCTAAAACCGAACGCAATGCTGCGTGTAATAAATGTGTTGCGGTATGATTGTAAGTAATATCTGTGCGACGTTTAGCATCAACCTGCGCAAATATTTTAGCTGCATTTTGTTGTGGCAACTGGTCGGTGAAATGAATAATTAAATCATTTTCTTTTTTAGTATCCAATACGCGAATTACATCTGCATTAACAGAAATAAAACCGGTATCACCTGTTTGTCCACCGCTTTCAGCATAAAAAGGTGTTTTATTTAATACCACCTGATATTGCATTTCATTTTTCACCTTAACCGAACGCATTTTAACCAGGTTGGCTTCGCAAGCTAAATCGGTATATCCGACAAATTCAATTTTCGTATCATCATTTACAATAATCCAGTCGCCGGTTTCCATTCCGGAAGCATTGCGGCTTCTGTCTTTTTGTTTTTGCATTTCAACATTAAATCCGGCTTCATCTGTATCTAAACCGTTTTCACGTGTTATTAATGTGGTTAAATCGAATGGAAATCCATAGGTATCATATAATTCAAAAGCAACAACACCTGAAATGGAAGTCTGATTTTTTGATTTAGCTTCCGACATTACATCTGTTAAACGTTTAATCCCGTTTTCTAAGGTTCTTAAAAATGCTGTCTCTTCCTCAAAAATTACTTTAGCAACTAATTCGCGCTGTGCATGTAATTCAGAAAATACATGATTAAACTGGTCGGCTAAAACAGGTACTAATTCATTAAAAAATGGCTTCTTAAATCCTAGGAAAGAAAATCCGTAACGAATAGCACGACGTAAAATTCTTCTGATAACATATCCCGCTCCGGTGTTAGATGGTAATTGTCCATCTGCAATACAAAAACTCACTGCACGAATATGGTCAGCAATAACACGCATAGCAATATCAGTTTGTTCTGATTTACCGTAACTATGTCCGCTTAGTTGTTCAATTTTTTTAATGAGTGGTGTAAATACATCTGTATCATAATTCGACGATTTACCTTGTAATGCGCGCACCAATCGCTCAAATCCCATACCGGTATCGATATGTTTTGCAGGTAATTCAACCAACGATTTATCTGCTTTGCGATTAAATTGCATAAATACGTGATTCCAGATTTCAATAACCTGTGGGTCACTCATATTTACTAAGGTAGCACCATCAACTGCAGCGCGTTCAGCATCAGAACGCATATCATAATGAATTTCAGAACATGGTCCGCATGGGCCGGTATCACCCATTTCCCAAAAATTATCTTTTTTATTACCTTTTAAAATATGTGTTTCATCGATAAGTGATTTCCAAACATCGTAAGCTTCCTGATCAAATTCCAGATTTTCAGCAGCATCACCTTCAAATACAGTTACATATAATCGGCTTTTATCTAATTTGTACACTTCAGTAAGTAATTCCCATCCCCAATTAATACTTTCTTTTTTGAAATAATCGCCAAAACTCCAGTTGCCTAACATTTCGAACATAGTATGGTGATAAGTATCAACACCAACTTCTTCAAGGTCGTTATGTTTTCCGGAAACGCGTAAACATTTTTGAGTATCAGCAATACGTGGATATTGAATGGGTTTATTACCAAGAAATAAATCTTTAAACTGATTCATACCGGCGTTAGTAAACATTAACGTTGGGTCATTCTTAACCACAATTGGCGCTGAATCAACGATTTTATGTTGTTTACTTTCAAAAAATTTCAAAAAATGCTGACGAATTTCCTGCGATGTCATAATAGTTCCTGTTCCTTCGTTTTATGTTTTGTAAAATATTAACTATTTTCGTGTCCCTCCAAAAAGCACACAGCCATTAAATTAAGGTGCAAAATTACTGAATCACGGCCGCATGGCGAAGAAGGTAAAATATTTTTATAATCCAGCGAATCTCAGGTTCGAAAAGCACGTAACTCCGCGTTGGGTATGGACTTTACGGATATTGGGATGGATATGTACAGCCGGTGTTTTTGCCTCTTTAATCGTTTGGATTGCCTATACCTACTTTGATTCACCTAAAGAGCGCTATTTGAAAGACCAGATTTCTCAAATGGAGCTGGAGCTCGACTTCATGAACAACAAGCTCGACACCATGGGGGTCATTTTGGGAGAACTTGCCGAAAGGGACGACAATATTTACAGGGTAATATTTGAAGCAGAGCCGGTTTCACGTAGTGAGCGTATTGCGGGAATTGGGGGTAGCGACCGGTTTAAACGTATGAACAAACTCGACAATGCCGAAATGTTAAAAAACACGGCAATGAAACTCGAGTTGATTCGCCGCCAAATGGTGGTGCAATCTAAGTCGTTTGATGAGATAACCAACCTCGTTCAAAACAAAGAAAAACTGCTTGCGCATACGCCGTCTATTCAGCCTGTCAGTAATAAAGACCTGGAAAGAATTGCCTCCGGTTTTGGCTGGCGAATTCACCCTATTTACAAATTTGCCAAATTCCATGAGGGTTTAGACTTCACAGCACCAAAAGGAACCGATGTTTTTGCTACCGCAGATGGCACTGTTGTGCAGTCAGATAATAACTCCAGTGGATATGGTAATGTGATAGTAATTGACCATGGCTATGGTTATAAAACCCGTTATGCGCATTTAAGCGCTTTTAAAGTGCGCGCAGGGCAAAAGGTAAAACGCGGCGAGTTAATTGGTTTGGTAGGTAACTCCGGCTTGTCTACTGCCCCTCACTTGCATTATGAAGTGGAAAAAAACAACGAAAGAGTTGATCCTATTAACTTCTTCTATACCGACCTCACTGCAGAAGAATATGCCCGTATGATAGAACTGGCAAACAAATCCAACCAGTCGTACGACTAATTTTAATGCCGCTACCTCATGTGCTATTGTATAAGATAAAATTGATATATTTGTAATTCAATTGATTATGCACACACTTATTGCCTCATCATGCCTTATAAAGAAAAGGAAATAGAAAAAATTTATTGGTCGATAGGGGAAGTTTCAGAAATGCTGGATCTCAGCTTTGCTCAAATTCGATTATGGGAAAAAGAATTTGATGTTTTTAATCTGAAAAAAAATAAAAAAGGCGACAGATATTTTACCAAAAAAGATATCGAAAATTTACGCGTAATCAAATACCTGCTCAAAGAAAAAAAATACACCATTAAAGGTGCTCGCGAAAAAATGAAATCGGGTGGCGATAAAGCGGATAATCAATATCAGGCTGTTGCAGCTTTGAAAAAAATCAGACAATTTTTGGTTGAACTGAAAGAACAATTGTAAACAATTTATTTATTGTAAAATTATTTTTATGGAAACACTTGACAACAACCTGAGTAATGGTGAAAACCTGGTTATAAACGGACAAATTAAATCACATTTACTGGAGACTGCTAAATGGGGCAGAATACTGGCTATATTGGGGTTTGTAGGCTTAGGCTTAATGATTATTTTATTAATTTTTGGCGTGAGTATGTTTAATACCATTTTGAATCAACAACCCATGCAATCAGGTCCAAGTTTAGGCGGTGGTTCAATGACTTTATCCTTTGTGTTTTTCGCACTTTTTATGCTCATTTACATTTTTCCATTATTGTATTTATACAAAGGTTCTGTTGCCTATATCAAAGCACTCAATAATGATAATCAGGAAGAACTCGAGGCTGGTTTTGAAAATTATAAATCGCTGTTCAAATTTATCGGCATCTTTACTATAATTGTTTTTGG
>DAORKJ010000106.1:4008-12052 GCA_035439505.1 Chitinophagales bacterium | reverse complement strand
GTAATTTAAATTATTTGCGTTTCCTTTGGAGCATGGATGTATTAAGAGAATTGAAGGTTAAAAACCTTATGACGATTAACCAACTTGCCACGATCACCGGCAAGCCATATGCGAATTTGCAGAACAGGTTCACTAGAGGCAGTCAGTCTGCGACAAAAAGCACACCAGCACCACTAACATTATATCAGGCTTTCCCGCATGATATAAATGAACCCAAAGCAGGTGGAGGCGGCGTTTATATCGTTTGTGACGAGAAGCTGAAATTGGTTGTGGCTAAAATCACAGGCGAAAAGTATAAAGAAGTAATCAAAGAAATTTCTAAACACTTTGAATTTGTTTAATGGCCTCTTTTCAGGAATTTGGAATTAATGTAACTGGCAGCTCTGGCACACAAAAGGTAAAATGTCCTAAGTGTCAGGGTGAGCGGAAAAAAAACAAAACCGATACCCCTCTTTTTGTTCATAAGACAAAGGGGTTTTGGATATGTTATCATTGCGGTTGGGGTGGTAATTTAAAGTCAGCGGAAGCGGAGAATAAAATCCGGCAGAAAGCTGAAATGCCAGCTCAAGCTCAATACAGTCAGCAATTCCTATCGTGGTTCCAAAAGAGGGGTATTAGCAAAGAAACGCTACAAAAGCTGTTTATTTACGAAAGGAACATGACGTATAAGGGATTGAAGCAAGGACATACTTCGCCTGTTGCCTGTTTTCCTGTTTTCTACAAATTTGCAGTTGTTAATGTAAAGTTCCGCCCAATTTATGACAAACAGTTTTGGCAATTATCGAAAGATGATGGTGCACAGCAGGTGTTAAGCGGGTTTGACCAAATAGAAACCGTAAATGATGCTCGTGAAGCAGCGGACGTAAAAATCCCAAGAATAATTATTTGCGAAGGAGAATTAGACCGTGCGAGTTGGGTTGAGGCTGGATTTGATGATGTTGTAACATTGCCATCAGGAGCAACCGAGTCGTTGCCATGGTGGGGAAAGGAAATGACTAATCTGTTTGAGCGTGTTGAGGTTGTTATTATTGCCGTTGATGATGATGTTAAAGGTGTTGCCGTTAGGAATGAGCTAGCTAGAAGGATTGGTAAGAAGAAATGCAAGTTTGTTCATTATCCGGTTGGCTGCAAAGATGCAAATGATGTTTTGCGTGAGGACAGTGAGGATGCGCCGTTGCGTAACCTTCAACATTCGGAGCGGATAAAACTACTGCAGGGGGTAATCCAATCCGCTTATCCGTGTCCTATTGAGGGTATTGTACGTGTGGTTGATGTAAATGGTGAGCTGGACAGGATATACAAATCAAAGTTGACGCCGGGTTATGGTCGTGGAACTAAAATGGACAGGGGTTTTACCTACAAAGCGCCATTGGTCTATGTGTTCACCGGTACGCCAGGTTCAGGTAAAACGCATTTCATCCTGAGTGACTTCAATGATTTAATCGAGTATCAGAAAAAGATGGGCAACCTTTTAAAGTTAGGTATCTACAGCCCTGAAAATAAAAATGGTGGTCGTCTCGGGTCGAAAATAATTAGCATCAATGCCGGACGTTCGTATTTGTATAATCATCCGAACAAAATTGAGGAAACAGAGCATCAGCGTGGAAAGCGATTTTTGCATGAGCATTTTGTTATGTTATTTCCAAAGCGGACCAAGGAAGGCAGCAACAATACCTTGAAAAACGTATTGGATTTAGCGGAAGTTGCGGTTAAGCAGGATGGCATTAATGGTTTGCTCATTGACCCATGGAATAAGATTGAGCATGAAATGTTACGTGGTGAGACAACGGATAATTACATTTCTCGTCAGCTTGATGTGATAATGGAATTTTGTGAGCTGTTTGGAATATTTTGTGTAATCATTGCGCATCCAACTAAGCCAACTGGTATTACCAAAGCTGGTAATCACGGAAGGGTTACATTGTATAATATCAGTGGTAGTGCGAATTGGTTTAATAAGCCTGATGTTGGCGTTGTTTTGCACCGGGATAAGTTTAGGATTGACCCTGAAACCGAAAAAATAATCAGGATTGAAAATGGCCCGACTGAAATTCATGTTGACAAGATGCGTTTTGAGGAGATCGGGAATGAAACGACAATCGAAATGTATTATGACTGGTATCGTGCCGGCAGGTTTGTTGCTGATGAAAATTTGCTTGATGAACGTAATTTGCGCAAATCAGCAATTAAGCAGCAGATTGAGCAAGATTATGAAGCTCAGCAGGGTTTGGAGAAGGAGGACGAAACCATACCGTTTATACCTATTGAAAACGAGATACCAAATAATTTTGATGATGATATACCTTTTTAAATTTGAAACATGAAATATTTTATATTCCTTTCGCCTATTTTAATAGCATTAGAACTTGTTGCGTTTAGCCAAATAACTTCTTTACTTAGAGCGCAGTCTGATGTTGCAGTGTTCGCCGGTGTTGTTTTTACTGGCATTTTCCTAGCGGCAAACTATTTTATTTATAAACTAATCAAAAAATCAAAAAGATGAAAAAATTAGCACTTATTTCTTTATTAGCAATCACAATCGCAAGTTGTACGCGCATTGACGCAGGACACGAAGGAATTCTGGTCAAACAATATGGCAGCAACAAAGGGGTGCAGGACGTAAGTCTTGTTACAGGTCGCGTATGGTATAATCCATGGACAGAAGACGTAATGCAGTACCCTACCTTTGTTCAAACCGTTGACTACTCTATGTTTAGTGTAAATGCAAAAGATGGTAGTCAATTTGATGTTGACCCTACTTTATCTTTCTATATTGTAAAAGGCAACACTCCTCGAATATTTGTTAAATATCGAAAAGACCTTGAAGAAGTTAGTCAAACTACTATTTTGAACTACGTAAAAGATGCGTTTCGATTACAGATGAACAAATACACAACCGATGAAATTGTAAGTAATCGTGAAAAATTTGAGTCTGACGTTCAGGAGAGCCTGAGAGCTGTGCTTGAGAAAGAAGGTTTTGAGTTGGAGCAGCTAACAAGTGGGCTTGGGTATCCACAGACAATTGTTGACGCCGTAAATGGCAAAAACAAAGCCGTGCAGGACGCAATGAAGGTTGAAAATGAACTTCGTGTGGTTGAGGCTCAAGCTAAGAAACTAATTGTTCAGGCAGAAGCTGAGAAGAAAGCTAACGAGTTGAAACAGTCTTCGTTGACTCCATTGCTTATACAGCAGCAATTTATAGAGAAATGGGACGGACATACACCTCTATATGGAAATGCGCCAATTTTGTTCAAAAATATATAATTCTGATATGGCAAAAACTAAAACAAAATTTGAAAAGGGAAAGGCTGATGGCCAGTGGCGTTGGCAGACCAAAAAGGGAAAAAATGTAATATCCGCTTCAACAGAAGGGTATGAAAATAAAACCGATTGTGTTGACAATTTTGTCAATTCAACCATTGCAAATTATATTCATATATTTGCTGTTGCAGGTGTTGAGGTTACACAACCTATTAAGCCTGAAATAATCAATTTATTTAAAGCTTCATTAATCAAGAAAAAACATGCCAAGAATTAACATTTTCAGCAAGAAAAAGGATGGCACTACGTTCATCCAAGACTTAGGAACAATTTCGAAAAAAACACAATTATTTTTTGACGCTCTTCCGGGCAGATTAAAGAAATGGTTGTACGAAGCAACTGTTTTAATTGATGTCATGCAAAAGCTTGATGACAAATTGGAGGAAGGCGCGCCGTTAGGCGAAGCCATTGAACATGTGTTGGAAACGACAAGGCCAACTATTGATGATAAATTATTTCAGATTGTGCGTGAGATGCTGAGCCGTGTCGATGAATTTCGTGATGGCATTAATCAGGTTTTATCAGGAGAGGAAAAGGCTAAAGCCGTGGTTAACCAATTGTTGATATCAACTGATTTGTCAAACTTAGAAGCTGATACACTTAATCAGGTTGCTGTTTACACCTACAAAAACCAATAATCAATGAAAAGGAACAGATTAATAACAACACCGGAAATTGTTGCAGAGTTATTAAAAATGAAGAATTCTGCAATATGGAAAGTAGTGCGGGTAAAGGATGTTGATTTAGAACGTGTGTATGCTTTCTTGGGGGAGCCTGGTACGTTGTTATATGTTCCTGAGCCTGGTCATTACAATGAGAAGTTAAAAATTTTCATTCGCATTGATGGTTCTGCAGTTCAGTTGCTTGGTGGGAAACCTTACCCGTGTGCAGCTCCGACTGATTTTATTGAGGGTAGTCCTGATTGGGTTTACAATCATCCGAAAACAGTTCCGATGTGGGCGGCTAGGTATTGGTTTAGAATAAAAGAAGTTAGTTACCCTAAGTTACCTTCCAGCATGTCTGACGAGGAGATATACAAGCTTGGTTTTAAGAAAAACGATGATTTGTTTACTTATCCCGGCATTGATGTTGAGTGCGGCAGTGTAAAGGAGGCGTTCAGATATGTTTTCAACCATTTTTATTCAAGATGGAAAGAGGTGATGATTGATGGTGTGAAGACAGCGGTATTGTATGCTTTTGATGAGTCGAATGAATTTTTGCCGGAATATACCGGTGACTGTGTTTCAAAGGTGGTAATTCCTTATATTGAGGTTTACCATTTGGAGCCAGTATATGAATGATTTTTGAGTGGGAACTCAAATGTGTGCAGCTTGTGATTTGTGACGGCTGATTAAATTTTTTGCAGGGAACGTGAAGCCTGAAAGGGATATATGCAGTTCAAGTAGAAATGCAATGCCGTCACAATTTTTTAAACGAGAAAAATATTAACCGAGATATGAATTATTTGAAAAAACACCAAATCCTGCATCCACTACGCAGGTATAGTCCGGAATGGCATGAGTTCCGTTCCACTGGATTAGGCGGCTCCGATAATGGGGCTGTTATGAAGTTAAACCCTTACGACTCAGTTTGGGATAAATGGCAAGAAAAGGTTGGGCTCAAAGTTGCTACAAAGAAGCTCAATGAAAATATGCTTTACGGGATTTTATTTGAAGAATTGGTTGCAAATATGTGGTCGTTGTATGATGATACCATTGACTCAGACAAAGTTCCGGGTTATGTAAATCGCTATGCAAATTATGACATAAAAAAGGCGTTGGACCCGAATGTGCGTATTTCTCAATTTCAGTCAAGGAAATCAATGAAGGTTCATGGTATTATTCAGAATGAGAAATTTCCATGGTTGTTTGTGTCGTTGGATAGGATTATTCCTCCCGGTGATGGTCAGTATAAGTTGTTACCTGGCCGACCTCCTTTGAAGGGATTTGCACCGTTGGAGTGTAAGACAATGAACCAGTGGGTAGCGGGTCAGTTTAAGGATGATTTGCCGCCGTATTACAAAAGCCAGTCACATACCTACATGCTGATATTAGAGGTTGACTATTGTGAGTTTTCTGTTTTAATTGCCGGTCAGCGATTGAAGGTGATGCATTTTGAACAGGATGAGGAGTTTTCAGAGCGCATGTTGGATGAAACGCATGTATTTTGGCACCAACACGTATTACCTGCTCGTAAGCAGTTGGAAAAGGTAAAGCAGTTGGAGGCTCGTGGTGATTATCATGGTGCAGAGATTGCGATGATGGAGATGAGCCAGTTCGAGCCGGATGGTGATGGTAGTCAGCAGTATATTGATTACATGAGTGAGCGTGCAAAACGTGAGATGCATGAAGAGGCACAGGTAACGTTGAATGCTGACAATGTCAACTTCAAACTAGGTGTGGAGTATAAGATGCTTGGCGCATTGGCTACGGAGCTGGATAAAAAATACACTGCGCACAAGGCTAAGTTGATACAGTTCATGCGTGAGTATCGAATATCTAAGATTGACTTTGGTAAGCATGGCGTGATAACTTGGTATCCAAACAAAGGCAGCGACGACCGTAGGTTTTATAATGGTCTTAAGATCGAGATTGACGATAATTGGGCGGCGAGTGAGATTGCCAAATTAGAAATAAACATTGAACATTCATCTTTAAAAAATAAGTAATGATATCAAAAGACGGAACACATGCCATTGGCATAAACACAATTCTGCATACCAAAAACGGAACAAAAATTGGGAATGCAATAGTAACTGGAATTGCAGCAGAAAGAGGGGTTACGATGTATTCGGTAACCACTGATTACGGCAACCGGGTTGCTTTTAGAATATATGAAATAGAGGAGTTGTTTGAAATTGCGTGGTCTGCGGGTGTTGAGGAATATGGTTACTCCTGTGATGAAATTCAAAAAATGCAGTCTGAGAGCCATAAAAACGCAGTGGTTACAGACATTATGAGAGTTGATGGCACGTTGCATGCGCTAAACGCATTCAAAAAAGAATTAGCCAATATTCGCAAGTTGCTGAATTGTGACGACAACGAGTCCACATACGATGAAGTTGCTCGGTTTGTATCGATTGTAAAAAGTATGCGTAAGCATCAGATTGATTTCTTCGCCAATGGCAACAGTGTTGATAAGCAGACGCGTGGTGAAATGATTTCGGCGAGCAAGAAATATGAGCGGTTGGTAGATGGCATGATGGCGGAAAAGCCTAATGAGGTGTTGAAAATCCAGCAGAATGATTTATTTGAAAACAATGGAGGTTGCTGATGAATGTATTACAATTCAATAAAATAATGGAGTGGCAGGATGCTACTTTTCCAACCGTTACATTGCCTGGAATGTTTCAACATTTGTGTGAGGAGCTGAAAGAAATGGTTGATGCGTTATCTAAAAAAGAAACTCAGGCAAGTTTAGAGTTTGCAGACTGCCTTCTGTTACTGTTTGGCATGGCGCACAAAGCTGGTTACAGCTATGAAGAAATAATCAATGCAATTAATACAAAACATGCCATCAATTTAGGTCGTAAATGGGGCGAGAACAATAGGCATATTCCCGAAGAAGAGGAAGAAGTGGTTGTTAAAAACCTTGTAATTGCATTATCTCTGATTGGTGACAAATTGGGAGGCAATGGTTTTATTATCTGTCCACAGTGCGGCAATAAATTATATTGGACGCGAGCTTCTTCAAACAAGCATGTTTGGGGTAAGTGCAATACTGAAGGATGCTTAAATTGGATGCAATAAACTGAGAACTATGAAACGATATAAATTCCGTGAAAAGGTAATGGCCATGCAGTTTGATGAAAACAACCCGAAGGAATGTGCGCTGGTTAAATTCGGTTTTGACGATACGCCTGATGGTTGGTATATCGAAAGTGTGGGTCGATACATGATGTCGGGTGTTGGGGTTTACAAAACCAAGCTGCATCATGGTGACTGGATTGTTATCAGGGAGAATGAGTCCGCCAATGTTTACACCAACGAAGAATTTTTGGAAAAATTTAAACCGTGCAAGAATGATTAAGATATTTAAGTGTATAAACGGTCACAGATTGACTGTGCGCGACGAAATTACCGATGACAGGGTTTTAGTGCCAAAACTGATTACGTGTCCTTATTGCGACGCTGTAGCGAAAGTTGACTGGTATGATAACACTGCTGTTCCGGATTGGGAGTTTTTTAGACCCGAGACGTTTGAGGAATTTAAGGCTGCGGCGAATGTGGTGATGGGAAATACGTTTGCAACTGACGAAATGTTACAGGCTGCGTTTGAGAATATTACGGATTTGTCTGCACCTGGAAGTAGCAAGGTGATGTATAGAAGGATAATTTATTTGCAGGATGCTCCAAACTACTGTAAGTTTTGCGGTAATCAAGGCTATAAGACTGATGGAGCTGCGCAGGTAATATGTCGCAACCGTGCCTATACTGGTAAGTGTTACAAGGCTGCGCCATATGTTAGGACTGAGCCGAAGCAGGGCAGGAACATATTGTGTGGTTGTGGATCGGGTAAGAAATATAAAAATTGTTGTGGAAAATGAAAGAAATAAACTTCAATATGAATGATTTCATTAGGGTAAAACTTACTGAAAAAGGGTGGCATCATTTAGCAAACAAGTATGCAAAATACTTTCCACATCATTTATATCCGGCGTATGCAATTAACCATAAGGGGAATGCTTTACCAGGTTCCAAGGAGTTTATTGATTGGCTGTATA
>DAORKJ010000106.1:0-3998 GCA_035439505.1 Chitinophagales bacterium | reverse complement strand
CCAATTTGATGATTATACCATCACAATTCAAATGAATGAATTTGCTTTTGAATTCGGTAGTTCGTTTATATCCGTAAACATTCCGGATGCATTATTGGTAGCAGATATGAACATTATAATTTTAAATAAATGAAATCAACAGGAGTAATATTCCAGGACTTTAGCATTGCCGGCTTGAAAAAGCAGTGGGAGTATCAGCAATTTAAAATAAAGTGCAATACAACTGTAAAAGATTTACCCGACCCCGGATTTAACATGCCCGAAAAATATAAGAAGGATGCGGCGTGGTGTTTCCCAATTCCAAAGGTGTTGCAATTTGGCTGCAAAACCGAAACCCGAAGGACACGGGGATTGGATGAGATTAATGAAGAGCCCGACAGATGGAGTATTGATGTGTTGGGAGAAATACAAGGCAATTTTGCCGTGTGCATGAGGTTTGACAATAAGCCAACAAACACAATAAATATCAAATGCCCTTACGGAGTAGTAGGCGATGAGATTTGGGTGAAGGAAACATACCGTAAATATTACTTTGTTGATGAAAATGGCTACACGCATTACGATAGGGAGATAATTGAATACGCGGCTGATAATCCACCAATGATTAAAGAAGTTGATGCCGATGGGAGAACAATGTATGATAATAATGGGCGAGAGAAATTTATTAAATGGAAATCGCCTGTATTCATGCCAAAGGCAGCGTGCCGTATTAAGTTGGAGGTCTCAGGTATATCCATTGAGCGGTTACATCAAATTACCGATGAAGGTGCGCTGAGAGAAGGGATTGTAGGAACGAAATTACCTGACGCATTTGGTGGAGGAGTGGCTTACAATATTAAGGGGAATTATATTTCAGCCCTTGATATTGAAGATAACGCTACGGGTGCATATAAGTGGACTTGGATTAGTTTACACGGTCAGGAAAGTTGGAATAAAAACCCTTGGGTATGGGTTATTCAGTTCACGGTAAAAGAATTCAAGCAATGAGCTACGACGGAAATCAAATAAAATGGATTGGTTGGGACCCTGATTTGGATTACAGTGAGGTTGAAAAAAATATGTATAAGCGCATGTCGGAGATTACAGGCATAAGCCCGAATTATTTAGGGCATGGCTGGCGGGATTATTCAGCACTAAATTTTAATTGGAACACTAAAGAAAGTTTTTTAAAAATGCGAAGCGAGGGAAATAAAATATATCAAATGGACTGCCTTGATTTTTTAAGGCAACAAGATGATGAACAATTTGACTTGATTGTTACATCACCACCTTACAACTATGGTGGATTTAGTAGAAACGGTAGAAAGAAAAAATACGATACCTATTCAGATGATATGCCTGTTGAGGATTATCAAAAATGGATAGGTGAAATACTAACAGAATGTGCAAGAGTATTAAAAAAAGGCGGTGCAATGTATTGGAATCATAAAGGCAAATTTGAAGATTATCAATTCAAGCATTGCTTTTGGATAATTGACAAATGCCCACTTTATTTTGCACAACACATTACTTGGAAATTCCCTGCTTCACCTGATGTTGCTAAAATAAAATGGTATCCGAGAAAAGAAGATGTTTTTTATTTCACCAAAGGCAAGCCTAAATACTTTAATGAGGATATGGCAAAGATTACCGATATATGGGATATAAACCATCAAGAAGGCAATCAGCACCCTGCCCCATTTCCAATTTCATTTGCTGAAAGATGTGTGCTTGCTTCAACACAAAAAGGAGATATAGTTTACGACCCTTTTATGGGAAGCGGAACAACTGCAATTGCTTGTGTAAAAAATGACAGGAATTATGTTGGAACGGAAATAAGCGAAAAATATATTGCAATGGCTAATAAAAGAATTGATGTGTATGCAAGTCAAACAAAATTGTTTTGAAAAAACAAAAGTGCGGTGGGGCATTTTTAAAAAACTTTCTCCCACAAAGCTACATTTGGAGCAGTCAGCCCCGCTTGCAGCTAACGTTTTGCGGCTTTGTGTCTGTTTGCCCCTTGCACAATGTTTCAAGTTACCACAAATGTTGATGGGGCAAATAGCACAAAACCGCTGTTATAAGCTGGCTGCGGATTATTAACGACAAACTAAATTTTAAATATGAAAGTATTAATAACACACGAAGAAAGCCAAACGGTAATGGAGGCTTTTTTGAACGCTGGACACGATGCGTATAGTTGCGACCTACTGCCACCAAGTGGAAAATATCCGGAAAGACATTTACAAATGGATTGCTTTGAAGCTATAAGATTGATTGAACCTGATTTTTTAGGGATGCACCCGGAATGCACTCGGCTAACAGTTGCAGCAAACAAATACTATAAGCCTGAATATGCTGATAGGTTTCCAAATATCCACGAACAAAGAGCCGAAGCTGTTAAACATTTTTTGAAATGTGCCGAAGCATTGGAACAAATTGGATGCGGCTATATTGAAAACCCGATTGGAATAATGAGCAGACTTTATAAAAAGCCAACTCAAATTATACAGCCATACCAATTTGGGCATACTGAAAGAAAAAGCACTTGTTTGTGGATTGCTGGATTACCAAAATTAGAACCTACCGAAATAGTTGAACCTGATATTATAGTGCATAAAAGTGGTAGAACTGATAGCCGTTTGCATTACGAAACATTTAAACTACCAAAAGAAGAAAGGCGAAAAGCACGTTCAAAAACATTTACCAGAATAGCCGAAGCGATGGCTTCTCAATGGGGAACTTTAATTCGGAGTAGGAACGTAGCAGCTTGCTTATAACTTGCGGCTTTGCGAACATTTACTTCGCCAAGTATTCCAATTTAGGTGTATAAGCGAATAAAAAATAAAAAAATATATGATGAAACTAATAGCAGAAACAGATTTAAAGGGTAAGGTGGAAAAATTTAAGCAATGAGCCATACAAGAGTAAAAACAACTTATAGTGTTGAAGGTGCATACGGAAGCACTGACACGGAAGAATTATATTGCCATCACAACCACAGTGCTGATTATACTGTATTTTACAATAAGGATGGTTCTGAGGTAAGAATGATGTTCCACGATTGGGTTACAGGTGATAATTTATATGATGCAATGGAGCGGCTTATGTGGCCATTTAAGGGGAATGTTTGGGGTGAGGGTGAATTAAAGGACAAGGTAGAATATTACGGTGTTGCTCCATGGGAGGTTGAGAAGAGAATTAAAGAACGGTTGGAATGGCTTGAAAAAAACCATTTTGTTATCAGCGATGGTGTTTTAGATGATATGGGTAAGCAGGGTGATTATTGTATAAGGATAGGAAAAGAGGTGATAATTGTTACTCAAGAATTAATAGAAAACTTCGGCAGCATGGATTGGTTTAACATGCAACAGCGGTTCAAAAAATTAGCAAACAAATATTTTAATTGATATGAAAACAAATGATTGGAAAGCAGCCAAGTGTTGGCAAGTGTTCATTAATAATCAACTGCATCGTGCAGGAAATTCTACATGGGGGGTGGATATCAAATGAATAGACGCGATTTTGTAAAGAACAGTTTTTTGGCAGCTATAGCAACTGCATTAAGTGGGCCGTTAAAAATCGCTGCTGAAGCATCCGCATTTGAGATAACAATGGACACCTCCATGATATTTAATGGAGATATTGTTTACACCAGTGCGCTTATTCCAAATTCGATTAGGAATGTTGCATTTTTAATTACCAAATCTAAGAATGAAGTGTTTGCAACAAGATTAGACCAACCGGAAATAAGAATTAAAATCAATTCAATTGATGTTATACACCAAGGGAGACATGAACCGCCCGATGACGAATTTAGCCATTATTATGAAAGGTCAGCTCCTCCACTACTTCGAATGAACGACATAAGCAGTGACCCTGTAGTTGTTGCAGCAACTTCCTTTGGAGAAAATGGTAAGCTGCTCTTTTTTTCAAAAAATAGCTAAAATAGAAGATATATGACCTTCCACGCCTTCCTAACCCAAAAATACCCTTTATACTCCGACACTGAAATAAAG
>DAORKJ010000105.1:0-12143 GCA_035439505.1 Chitinophagales bacterium | reverse complement strand
GATAATAATGGCAATACTATAACGGCAAAAGTTTTGAAAGCTAAATAAAAAAAAGCAGTAATAAAAAAGCGAATATCAACGGGACCTACCTGTTTATATTCGCTTTTTTTATTTTAAAAACTGTTGTTAAACCTTGGGTTTACCACATTATTGTAAATACTTCCAAATGTATAAGTCAACCCAAAATAAGTGTAAAAACTAAAATCAGTTTGACGTTCGGTGAGTTGCAATAATATTTCTTCATCGGTCAATTCGCCTTTCGGTAGATTCAACTGGTCGTTAATAAGATTATAATTAAAAAATGTATTAAACGATAAACCTTCTACGATACTCCAGTTAATAGAAGCAGACAATCCAGCACTATTTTTACTAAAGTCATGAAAATAATTAGTGCCATTTAAACCAAACGAAACTGAGCCCCATTTTTGAATAAGCGATAGTTCAACTTCCAATCGCTCTCGTAACAATAATTCTTCCTTTTTGTTAAACACAGTTGTATCAGTATAAATAGCGTAATCAGGACCGGCTTTATACGTAATTGTAAGCAATTTGGTATTTGATTTGGAATACGGGAAAACATTATACTCTATTGCAGGATATAAACTAAAATCCGCATCATAGTTACTATAAGTGCTTGAAAAATAATCAACATAACCACCTACCGACCAGTGTTCACTTATACTGTTAGCGATTAATCCGGTAGCATAAGTGCCGTTATTAAAACTGCGGTATTTATTGCCATCACCAAAATCAAAATTCGAAGTATTATAATATGCACCAAGTGAAAAGGATAATTTCCATTCTTCAGTTATTTTATCAATACTTAAATCTCCACTTAAATTGTAATATTCTGAATTTGAAGTTAAACTCAAGTTGCCATATCCGCCTACATTAAATACCCAGCCATTCCATTTATCATCCACTTGTTTTTCATTTGTAGTTGTTGAAATATTAGAAGCAATGGACACCGGGAAATTGGCAGTTTTTTTCGCAATGTAGGGCATTAATCCCATTTTCATATAACTAACAATACCTGAACGTCGCTCATCGTCAGTATTGTTCGTATTATCAAAAAAATGCAGGGTATCATTTTTACCGGCATAACTGAGCTGCCCTAAAAATAATATGGCATAATCTGTCCCGCCACTTCCCGTGGTTTGTCCTGTAATTAATAAATGCACATCCGCCAAAAACCGGTCCCGAACATAATTTACATATGGAATTTCCGTTTTAATATATTCGTGATATTGATAAACGCCATCGAGATAAACATTTAAAAAATTGTTATTGATAGTGTCAGCAACTTCAGTAGATTCATTCTGTTGAGCACTTAATGAAAATGTACAGCAACAGAATAAAATTAAGAAAACAGGATACTTCATAGGTAATGGTTATAGGTAAATCAAAAAATCAAATCAAATTCATCATCCACGACTCGGCTAAAGGAATTTTGAATCCCTTATCAAAATCTCGTTTTTGTTGCACAAGAGGGTCAAATACCATTGTGGATGCATTTATTTCTCCGGATTTAAATTTCGTGCTAAGTTCATCTAAAGAAATAGTCTGGATTATTCCATTTATTTCCACATTTACAATAGTTCTGTTAAACAACTCAATTGTATAATCCTGCTCCAGTTGTTTAATGAAATGCACTGAAGTATCAATAGAACATCCGCTGGCCATAGTATGGCTTTCATCTACCATTAATACAATAAATCTGTCGTACATTACATTCCCCGACGCCAATAACTGTTTGTTATGAGCAGTCCATTGAACGGTAAAATGTTTCAGTTTATTATTTAACTCAACTATTTCCGATTCAGTGAATGGTCGTGAAGATTGATAAACCCACACTTTAGATTGAGGAGAAAAATTTTGCATAGTTTATTATTTATAGGTAAGCTGCACGAACAGCTAACAACATATTAAATGAGTATACCAATTACGCCATAAGTTGATTGGCCATTGCAATTAATTCAGCAACATCAAACACCTTGACTTCATCTTCTTTGTTTTTAATTTTCACACCATCGGTCATCATGGTATTACAAAACGGACAGGCACTAGCTATAATATCAGGTTTTACTTCCAGTGCTTGTTCGGTGCGTTCAATATTAATTTCTTTGTTACCAGGTTCAGCTTCTTTCCACATTTGCGCTCCACCTGCGCCACAACACAATCCTTTTGATTTACAACTTTTCATTTCAGTAAGCGCTCCGTCCAATTTTTCCAAAACACTACGTGGTGCTTCATAAATCTGGTTTGCTCTTCCCAGATAACAGGAATCGTGAAAAGTAATGCGTTTACCTTTAAATGCACCACCTTGCACGGTCAATTTTCCTTCATCAATCAGCGATTGTAAAAATGAAGTATGATGCATTACTTCGTAATTACCACCTAATTCCGGATATTCATTTTTAAGAATATTAAAACAATGCGGACATGTGGTGACAATTTTTTTGATGCCATAACCATTCATCACAGCAATATTATTCGCAGCCAACATTTGAAATAAAAACTCGTTGCCCGCTCGTCTGGCCGGATCGCCTGTGCAACCTTCTTCTGTGCCAAGAACGGCGAATTTTATTTGTATACTATTTAATATGCGGACAAAAGCCCCGGTAATTTTTTTTGCTCTATCATCAAAACTGCCTGCACAGCCAACCCAAAACAATACTTCCGGTGATTCGCCATTGGCAAATAATTCGGCAACTGTTGGCACATTTTTTAAATTTTCTGTCATAGCTCTTATGTTATTTTATTTAGCCAATGGTATTCTGTAATAATTCATTAACTTTTAAATTTAAATGATTAGTCCAATTTTAATAAGTCATCAATTTTATAGTTTATACACTTATGCTTAGACCCAATCATTTGTGGGTATTAAACTTCATCCTTCCAATTCAGCCTGTCCGCAGGATTAAACTGCCATGGTGCCTGGTTATTTTCCATATTGTTAAACATTAAATTCCATTCCTGAGGAGCATCACTTTGTTCCATAATGGTGTAGCGACGTAATTCAAGAATGATACTTAACGGACTGATATTTACAGGACATTCTTCTACACAAGCGTTACAAGTTGTGCAGGCCCTTAATTCTTCGGTAGTAATGTAATCTCCTAACAAGGATTTATTATCCGAAAAATCGGGACCATGCAATTGAATTTGTTTACCCACTTCTTCCAAACGGTCGCGTGTATCCATCATTATTTTACGTGGAGATAATAATTTTCCCGTAATATTCGCAGGACAAGCAGCAGTACATCTTCCGCATTCAGTACATGAATAAGCATCCATTAAATGTTTCCAGGTTAAATCCGTTACATCTTTTGCACCAAAAGTTTTAGGCGGATTTGCAATAGGTTCAACCTGAGCAGAAGGGTCCAACATTGTTTTCACTTCATTCATAATTACCGGCATATTATCCATTTTTCCTTTTTCAGAAAAACGCACATAATAGGAATTAGGAAATGCTAAAATGATATGTAAATGTTTGGAATACGGAATATAATTTAAAAAGAACAAAATGCCTATAATGTGTAACCACCATGCAGTTCGTTCAATAGCAATCAGGGTATCAGTCCCCATGCCCATAAAAATATTAGAAGTATATTGGGCAATTAATAAATTTCCGGTATCGTGATAATGCGCTGCACCTAATTGTTGTAAACGGAAATCAGTTGCATTCATCGTTAAAATGGCTGTAACCAAAACTATTTCCATCAACAAAATAAAATTCGCATCCTTAAATGGCCATCCTTTTAATTCAGGCTGATTTAACCGCTTCAACTTCATCACATTTCTTCTCCACAAAAAAGCAAAAGTGGCAATTAACGCTAAAACTGAAAGCAATTCTATAACGCTGATCATAAACGTATAAAATCCACCCAGATAAGGTGCAAAAAATCGATGTGAACCTGTAACGCCGTCTATAAAAATTTCTAGTACTTCAATATTAACAATGACAAAACTGACATAAATAAACAAGTGTAAAACAGCAGGGATAGGCTTTTTAAACATTTTTTTCTGCCCAAGGGCGAACAATATCATATGTTGCCATCTTCTCCCCTTTTGATCGTTAAGGCTTTCAGGTCTTCCTAAAAAAATATTCCTGCGAATGGCCAGAAACTTTCTGGTTGCCATCCAGGCTGCAAACCCAAAAACTATCGCAAAAACTACCTGCAGAACTATATGCATTATTTGATGTTTAGATGGTTGCTAAATTAAGTGTAATTTTAGGACTGTAAAAATGAACAATCAACATCATGCAATTCAGGCTTCTATTATTATTGACGTTGTTTGGTAGTATTACCCTACACGCACAAAACCGCACACCACAAAGTACCATTACGCTATCGGCGAAACATGCCATGGACAAAACCGATGCTGTTACCGCTTTACCGGTACTCATCCAGGGTAATGTGGCTGAAATCCGCAATTTTATTGGTAACACCAACGGGCAGTTTAAGTTCAGTGCCGGGAATATCGTTTCTGCAGAAATGCGCGTGGCGGATATACTTGCACTCAACAAACTCGGCATCACCACACAAATTGATATTCCTACCGGAAATATTCAAAAATTGAATGATGTGATGGTAATTCATAATAATGTCGACTCAGCGTATTTGGGTTTGTGGCCGCTTGAACAAGGTTACGATGGCACTGGTGTTGTGGTGGGTGTGATTGATGCCCCTTTCGATATTGCGCATGGCGATTTTAATGATGCTAATGGGGATTCCAGAATTAAATACGTTTGGGACCAAAACCTGACCGACGGAACGGCTCCTTCGCCATATACCTATGGTATTGAATGCGATAGCGCTATGATTGCCGATGGTTTATGTCCCAGCACCGACGATTATGAATTAAATTATAGTCACGGAACCGGTGTTGCCGGTATTGCTGCTTCTTCAGGATTAGCTGCTAACCGCTATCGTGGTGTTGCTCCAAATGCTGATTTGATATTGGTTTCCATGAATTTTGAGACTGAATTCAACACCACAATTACGGATGCCATTGCCTATATTTATGAAAGGGCCAATACACTTGGCAAACCTTGTGTAATTAATACTTCAGTAGGTTTATACGATGGTTCACACGACGGGACAGACCTGACAGCACAGCTGATTGATGCTATGATTACGGAACAAAACGGCCGCGCTCTAGTGGCTGCAGCAGGTAATGCCGGTAGTTTTCCATTCCATTTGGGATACGATGTCACTGCTACCGAACAATTTACATGGTTCAAAAAATTGAGTTATGCCGGAGTAGCGTATTTCCAGCTGTACGCGGACGAAGCCGCTTTTAACACGGTTAATTTCAGAATTAGCTGTGATGTACCGGGCACTTGGATTTCGAAAGGCAGCACTCCGATGTATAATATGTTAGCCGATTTTAATTTTGATACCGATATCATTGATTCTGTTATTTATACCATTCCCGGAGCGGGAGACGTGGCTGTTTATGCGCAATTGTTAAACGGTCAGTATTTTCTTGAATTTTTAATTACTCCAGCTGTGGGTACCGACTACTGGCGGTTTTCAACCAGTGGAAGTGGACGTTTCGACATGTGGAATGCTGAGGCAACTACAGGTTTTTCGAATTATGTTACTACGGGATTGCCAACTGCAGCCGTTTTACCAGAGATTGTAAATTACCGCGGGCCGGATACCGATCAGTCCATTGTCAGCAGCTGGCAGTGTTTGGATAACGTTATTACTGTAGGTAGTTATGTTAATCGCGACACCATGACCAACTTTTATAATGTAATCCCACCAATTCTGGATGTTGTGGGTGCTTTATACATTTCCAGCAGTCACGGACCAACACGTGATAACCGCATAAAACCGGATATCTGCGCACCAGGAGCCAGAGTATTATCCACAGCCTCATCTATTTTAACCAATTGGTTAATTGAAGAAGGAGCGGCTAATTATATGTCACAGGACGGCCAACACTATTTATACAACGGTACTTCATTTTCATCACCTGCCGTGGCAGGCATTGCCGCCTTGTATTTACAAAAATACCCGAACGCGACGGCAGCTGAAGTGCGCGACGCCATTACCAGTCAGGCAAAAAGTGATGCCTTTACCGGAGCCTCGTTACCAAACAATTTATGGGGATACGGAAAAGCGGATGCATTTAGAACGTTAACCGGAAGCTGGGGATGCGGTCCTGATGATTATTTGGATGCACCTGTAAACTTAACTGCTGATGCATTTACCGCAACAAAAATTATGTTGAGTTGGGATTTAATTCCAAATGCAGCAGGTTATCAAATTTACTACAAACCGGTTGCTGGGGCTGCACAAAAAGCCAAAGCTTTTTCCAATACCAAAACATTAAGCGGATTAACACCTAATACCACCTATTCCATAAAAGTGAGAGCCTTTTGTGAAGGTCAGGGATTTAGCAATTGGAGTGAAACAATCACCGTTACAACAGCACCATTTAAATCTGCAGCAGAAGAACATCAGTTAATTCAAATTTTCCCAAATCCTGCTGCCAATACTTTTACTGTTGAAGGTGTGAGTGAAGGTGGTTATATCACAATGGTGAATGCCTTAGGTGAAATTGTTTATTCCACTATAGTTACTGATGCTGTAATTCGAATAAATACAACAACATTACAAAACGGTATTTACCAATTAATTTTAGAAGACAAAGGCAGTATTTCAACACAAAAAATAATGATAGTACATTAATTATGGAGTCAACATTAACCAAAATTGCAGATGCAGAAAAGGTATATCAAAAAATTAAACGCATTGCATTTGAAATAGCAGAAGATAATTACGACGAGACAGAAATAGTATTGGCAGGTATTTGCAAAGCAACTGAAGGTTATGTATTTGCCGAGTTGTTATATAAAGAATTGTCCAAAATTTCTAAAGCACATATCTTATTAACGCATATCGAACTGGACAAAAACGATCCGGGAAATAGTGTCGTTGAACTCAATTTAACGGAAGAAGAAATTGACAATAAAATTATTATTGTTGTGGATGATGTTGCCAATACAGGACGCACCATTTTATATGCCATAAAACCATTGCTGAGTTATTCTCCAAAAAAAATACGCAATGCCGTTTTAGTTGAACGCAAACACAAATTATTTCCGGTAAGTCCCGATTATGTTGGCCTTTCGCTTTCTACTACCATACACGAGCATATCAAGGTAATTTTAAGTGAGCCGGGAAATGAAGGTATTTATTTGATGTAATTACATCACTTTTTCCCTTTAATACTTTCGATTATATCTTTAGGTTTGGCGACAGCCGGGTCAATTTTAATATCTGCCTGCAAATAAAATGCTTCACGCTCAGATAATTTTTGAAAAATAAAATCCCTGAGTTGATCATCATCCAAATTAGCAATGAGCGGACGTTTTTCTTTGCGTGTGCGCAGGCGACCGAATAAATTTTCTGGGGAAAGATTTAAATACACTGTTTTACCGCGTTGTTTCATCCACTCCATATTATCGAAATAACAAGGTGTACCTCCACCGCAACTAATGATTGCATTTTTTTCTAAAACAGTAGACCTCAATACATCCGCTTCTAATTTGCGGAAATACTCCTCCCCTTTTATTTTAAAAACTTCCGCCACTGTTCCACCTTCAATGGCTTCGATACGTTTGTCGATATCAATAAATGCACAATCCAGCTTTTCGGCAAGTTTTTTACCCCAGGTGGATTTACCACAACCCATAAAGCCAATTAAATAAATGCGCATATTAACTAATTCTAATTCTTGGATCTATAATTGAATAAACAATATCTACAGCAATACTAATCACTACAAATATAACAGCAGTATATAATATGGCGCCCATTGCCACCGGATAATCAAACATTTTTAATGCATTCACAGTTTCATAGCCAATGCCATTATAATTAAAAATGGCTTCTATAAAAAAAGCGCCCGTTAATAAACTCGCTAACCATCCTGATACTGAAGTAACAACAGGGTTTAATGCATTTTTAAGCGCGTGGCGAAATAATATCACGCGTTCATTTAATCCTTTTGCTCTGGCGGTACGGATATAATCGTTGTGCATTACATCAATCATTGCGCTTCGTGTTAATTGTGTAATTACTGCCACGGGTCTGACACCTAATGCAATTGCCGGTAAAATTAAATTGCGCAATTCCAGATATTGTTCTCCGGTGTATCCGTCAGTTACATACAAATCGCCTGTCATATTTAATCCGGTAACTGAAGCCAATAAATAGGCAAATACTAATTGCAAAATAATACCAACAAAAAACGATGGAAACGAAATGCCCAACACAGACCCCGTTGTGCAAGCTCTGTCCAACATGGAATTAGGACGTGTAGCCGCAATAACACCTAGCGTAATACCCACTATGGTCGCAAAAATCATCGCAGTTAATGCTAATACTAAAGTATTGGGAATACGTTCCGATAATATTTCACTTACGCTGCGTTTGCTCACATACGAACGACTTAAATACGGTTTTTTAATAACCATCGAAGTATGGCCGATATTAAGCACACGGAAATATTGATATTTTTCGCTGCTTAAATAAAATCGTGAAGTTGTGTCGGAATTATTATGCCAGCTCAGTGGAGAAATATCGTTGAGGTATAAGCCCAATTGCTGCCAAACAGGTAAATCTAAACCCAGCTCCTTTTTAATATTTTCAATGGTAGCCTTGTCAGCTTTTTCGCCTGCAATTTGTCGTTCAGGGTTGATGCGCGTTAATTGAAATAAAAAAAATACAATGATTACAACGCCTAGTAAAACGAAGAAACCGTAAACGAGACGTTGTAATATGTATTTTATCAAAATGAAAAATTATTTATTTAAGAATGAAAAGTCAGCAGGTAATTTATCATCCGGAAACTTGGCAACTACCTTACCTTGTTTGATATAAATTACGCCTGTGTTTTGTTCCATTATTTTATATAATACGTCCTTATCTGAAGTATACAAATCAAATTCGAGTCCCGAAGCTTTTTTCATTAATTTCAGAATATTGAACGAACCACTGCTCACAACAAATAATTTATTGCCTGTTGAGTCAATGCCTTTCATTACCGGCAAAATTGCTTTCCATTTATCGGCAGTAAGTTTATCTGCTGTTAATTCATTCAGAATTACCATACAGATATTAGCCGTATCATTTATTACCATAGCGGTAACATCATTCCCTGTGCTGTCCTGCAGGAAAAACTCATTATATGGTTCAGTGCTGGCCGCAATTTTTTCCGCAACCGGAACACCAATGCCAAACATTTCGTTGGTAATCGGAATTAATTCAGTTGGCTTCCGGTCCGCAAAATGTTCTTTTTTAATCGCTTCAAATGAAGGTAAATCGCGCCACGCCCATTTATCGATGACAACACCTTCTTTTAATAAAACAACATTCGGATTAGTTCTGGCAATGGTTAAACACACTTTGTAATCGCCGGTATAAAATGGAAATGCTGTTTGATTATTGTGACGGAATTTTTCAATTTCATCACGACCTTCACCAACTAAAGCGTAAGTAAATACGCCTTCTTTTTCAGCATCCTTTTGCATGGCATTTATTTTTTCCCAACCCAATTTACTAGTGTGATCAAAGCTCGCACTAACCACCATTAAGGTATAATCGGGATTACTTAAAATTTGGTCTGTAATAAAATCACCCTGCTCATCAGAAACAGCAAAGTCGCTGATTTTAGCTCTGTCGCCTTTCACTTTTACTTTCGTAAATGAAGTATCCAAATTCCAATTTTCTTTATCGGATGAATATTTAGTTAACTGAGCGAGTTTCGTTTTATCTTCTAATTCCGTATTTAAAAATGCGAGTTCAACAGTTTCACCTGTTTTTTTATTCGTGTAAACATAATTGAGTTCCACCACATCCTTTTTAGGGTTAGGTGGCAATTGCATATTTTCTACAATGCTATCACCAACAGCATAAGGACGCCAGTCTAAAAATACATCATGTTTTAGCACGTGCGCATTTACATAAACCGCAAACCCGGTAACTAATGCTGCAATGGTAAATCCGGCTATTGGCGACAATATTGGTTTAATATTTTTTCGTAAAATAAATATGATTAAAATAAGCACCAACAATACCAGGTCTTTATAAAAAGATTGTAGAGGTGTAAGCGGAATAAAATCACCAAAACAACCACAGTCTGTAACAGAACCTGTAATTGCAGAATAACCGGTAAGCCAGGTGAAAAATAAAATTAATAAGAGTAATAACCAGGTGGTCAGGTTTTTCCAAATTCCTAAAATAAGCAGAATACCTAATGCTACTTCAAGAGATGTGAGGAAAGCAGCTTGTAAATTAACCGATTCAATTAACCAGTCAGCTTTAAATAAAAAACTTGTCCAGCTCCATCTTTCAGCAAATACATCGTAATATTCTTCGAGCTTAATGCCAAAACCTACAGGATCGTTTGCCTTTACCAATCCTGAAAAAATAAATAACGCTCCCGTAAATAAACGGCAGAACCACAAAATACTATTTTTCATTTTCACTAAGTTTTATGAGTGCGAATATTGAGTAGTTAATCATATCCATATAATGCGAGGCCACACCTTCCGAAATAAGTGTTTTGCCATCATTTTCTTCTATTTGTTTTACGCGCAATAGTTTCATCAAAATTAAATCGGTAAATGAGCCCACACGCATATCGCGCCATGCTTCGCCGTAATCGTGATTTTTGTCCAGCATCAGTTTTTTTACACCGGCTATTTTTTCGTTGTACAATTTAAGTGCTGTTTCTTCACTCAGGTTGATAGGGTCGTTGTCGCTCAAATCAATCTGAATTAAAGCAATAACCGCATAGTTAATGATGCCTCTGAATTCATCCTCTACCCCTTCATTAACCTTGCTGCTGCCATTTTGTTCAATGGTGCGAATACGTTGCGCCTTTATGAAAATCTGGTCAGTCAGCGATTCCAAACGCAAAATCCGCCATGAAGTTCCGTAGTCTTTCACCTTTTTGACAAAAATGTTCCTGCAGCCTGCAACTGCTTCATCGTATTGAAAATTCGTTTTTGACACCTTAGTTTGTATTATTTTCGTGCAATAATGATGGACAAAACTACTTATTTCTACCCGAACAAAACCTTGAGAACGGGTAATGGTTTGCTCGATTTATCCACACCTGCCATTATGGGCATATTAAATGTGACCCCGGACTCCTTTTTTGATGGAGGAAAATTTGAGGGAGTAGATGCAGCTTTGGCTCAAACCGAGACAATGCTCGAAGAAGGTGCAGAAATTATCGATATAGGTGGAATGAGCAGCAGACCGGGTGCAAGTATCATTAGTGCAGAGGAAGAAATGAGGAGGGTGTTGCCGGTTATTGATGCCATACATAAGCGCTTTGCGGATGTCATTTTAAGTATTGATACCATCTATTCCCAAACAGCAGCAGCAGCAATTGATGCAGGTGCAGGAATTATTAACGATATTTCAGCAGCTGCTTTAGATGCCAGCATTATTCAGGTAGCCATTGATAAAAAGGTGCCTTATATTTTAATGCATATGCAAGGAAAACCTCAGGACATGCAGACAGCTCCGGTTTATGATAATGTAGTGCAGGAAGTGTTTCAGTTTTTACTGACTACCACCCGCTCACTTGAAGAAAAGGGGCTTTATGATGTTGTGATTGACCCCGGGTTTGGTTTCGGGAAAACGCTTGAACATAATTACCGGCTCGCCGCTCATCTCGACCAAATAGCCATGATTGGCAAACCTGTTTTAGTGGGTATTTCCCGTAAAAGTATGATTTGTAAATTGTTGCAGGTTAACCCTGAAAATGCCCTCACAGGCAGCACCGCTTTGCATAGTATTTTGCTTTTAAAAGGTGCTGATATTTTACGTGTACATGACGTAAAAGAGGCTGTGGCCGTGCGCAAGGTGGTTCAGGCGCTTAAAAACGCGATGTAAACCATCACATTTGCTTCAAAATTGTTGACAATAAAGGGTTTCAGCCAATTTTATCCAGGTCATTACCATTCACCTTCTTGAAGGGTGAAATACACGTTTGTACGTTGAAAAATATAAGCGGTTAACAAAGCATTATTCGGCTCAAACCATTGAAAAATGGGACTTTTCTGGTGAGAAAATAAACCCCATTCCTTCCAATCGAAATCACCATCG
>DAORKJ010000104.1:0-12412 GCA_035439505.1 Chitinophagales bacterium | reverse complement strand
GTTGCAGTGTAAGATGCCAATGTTGCACCGGGAATATTGGTGCCATTTTTTTGCCATTGTAAGGAAGTACCGGAGTAGATCGCAGTGAGTGGCACGCTACCGCCCTGACAAAATTCGGTTGGACCGGTAGCAGTGATATTAATTGTTTCTACTACATCATCATCAATTAAACCATTACAATCATCGTCGAGGGTATTGCAGAGTTCGGCAACCGGAATACAAGGCATTCCTTCTATTGAAATTATCCACATATCTCCATCACCTAAATGTGCTTGTGTTTTATCCCCAGAGATACCGGAAAAAGATATTCCTCCTAGCAATAACATTCCATCCTCAGTAAAAAAACCGGCCTCTAATTCATCATCGGAAATACCACCGTAAGCGTTCTGCCAAATTATGCTCCCCGATGAATCTAATTTTAATATCCAATAATCAGTTCCTCCATTCCCTGCATCAGTTTTATCACCTGAAATGCCAAAATCCGAATCCCCACAAACATAATATGCATTACCTTCTTCTGATTCTGTTACAAAATATAAATGATCTTGAATGTTTGAACCGATTGTGTTCTGCCATTCAATATTACCAATTGAATCAATTTTCACGACCCAGTAATCATAAGCAACTCCACCCCCAACAACACCTTCAGTTTTAACTCCGGAAATAGCAGATTTTGATTGAGCACCTAAAATGTAACCCCCATCTGAACAGGATACCATTGAATATAAATAATCTTCTGACATTCCACCATATGATTTTTGCCAAGCGATTGAACCATCACTGTTTAACTTTACTAACCACATATCATTTAATCCGTAATATGAAGCAACTTTATCATAACCGGGTAATGATTTAGAATAACCACCAAGTAAAAAACCATCATCATCAGTTGGAATTACTTTTAACAAAACATCATCAAAGTTCCCTCCTATTGTATTTTGCCATATAATATCGCCTGTTGGGCTTATTTTAATAACCCAATAATCCCAGTGAAATGTGCCACCTGGTATATAATTTTCCGTTTTATCTTCAGAAATTCCGGAACCCGAATAACCTGCAAGAATATAATTTCCATCATTTGTGAGCTTTATATCATGCAATAAATCTATAGCTGCTCCACCAATAGTATTATCCCATAAAACATCACCTGAATCATCAATTTTTACAATCCAATAATCATAATTGCCTTTACAATCTTCAGTTTTATCAAAAGAAATATTAGAATATGATGCTCCGGCAAGTATAAAACCACCATCTGGACAGGCAACTATGCTGTATAAATAATCATCTTTTGAACCTCCAATTGTATTTTCCCACAATATTTCTCCACTACTATTAACCTTCATTACCCAGAAATCAAATGTTGTTTCATCAAATTCATTCATGCCCAATGCATTTTCACTTTTATATGCAGAGGCATTTGAATTAGATGTTCCTCCTATCAGGAAATTTCCATCCGAAGTTTCTAAAAAGGAGCTCACCACATCATAATATTGTCCCCCAATTGTTTTATCCCAGTTTAAGACAGGGAACTGTGCATGTATAATTAGGGAACTGGCGGTCAAAAGAATGAAACAAATAATTTTCATAATTAATTTATTTTAATAGGAATATATATCTTTAAAATAACTTCAATTTGCTTTTGAAAAGTAATAAAAGTATCTCTCAATTCCCTTACATTCAATAAAATTTATTTATCGACCATTTGCTTGAAAAACACTTTTATAGGAACGTTCTTGTATGTCTTTATTCAATTATTAATTGATGTGTAGATTGCACATTTCCGAGCAATAAATTTACCAGGTAAATGCCTGAGGGAAACACATCTAAAGATACCTGTTGGTATAATTGGTCTCCAGTAGCAGGCAATTCCTTGTAATATATCAGTTGACCTATGGCGTTATAAATTTCTAATTTTGCTGTTGTTTTGGTTCCAATGGGAGCAATTAAGTTTGCTGAAATTGTGAATGTACCGTTGTTAGGGTTGGGAAAAATGGAAAAAATATTTAATGCTGCGGAAGCATTTTCTTTGCATGGCACTGTCACCGTAATTCCTGAAGAAGTTTTATAACAGCCTGTGACTATTTTTGTTACACGGCATTTATAAATACCTGCTGTAGTTGCCAAATAATTAGTTGCTGTTGCACCCGGAATTGGTAATGCATCTTTATACCATTGATAGCTGCATCCCGCAACCGGACTAACATTTAAAGTAACATTTCCACCAACACAGAACGTAGTTGGCCCTGCTGCTGAAATTATAGCTTTTGGATTTTTAAATACATTTACAAATATTGTCTCGGAAATTGATGTTGCACAATCGCTGGTAGTTACACAAGAATAATTACCTTTTGTAGTTGCGGTGTATGATGCTAATGTAGCTCCGGGAATATCAACACCATTTTTTTGCCATTGGACAGATGTTCCTGAATAGCTTGCATTTAATATTACATTTCCACCCTGACAAAATTCAGTTGGACCGGTAGCAGAAATGGTAATTGTTTCAATGACATCATCATCTATTAATCCATTGCAATTGTCATCAAACGTGTTACAAATTTCAGGCGAAGCAAAACATTCCGGAGATAATTTTATAGCCCAATAATCTTCTTCTCCTAATGATGCATCTGTTTTATTTCCTGAAATAGGTGAATAGGAATAACCGGAAAGCATAAATCCTCCATCATCAGTCAGCATCAGGTTTTTTGGGTAGTCATCAGCATTACCACCATAAGCAGATTGCCATGTGATATTGCCGAATGCATCTAATTTAAGCACCCAGTAATCAGCGGAATTATAAAATTCGAAATTTTCAATTGTTTTATCACCTGAAATTCCAGATCTGGATGAACCTATCGCAATATAACCACCATCAGATGTGGGTAATATATTTTCCAATGATTCAGAATCATCGCCACCAATTGTATTTTGCCAAATGATTGAGCCCGTTGAATTCAGTTTTAATATCCAAAAATCATTACTTCCAATATTTGCTTCCGTTTTATCGAAAGAAATATCTGATCCTGAATTTCCGCCTACAATAAAATTGCCATCAGGTAATTGACGAATTACGCTTAAGTCGTCATAGTGATTTCCTCCAATTGTATTTTGCCATATTATAGTACCTATTGCACTTAATTTAAGTATCCAAAAATCGGAATTGCCATAACAAATTTCTGTTTTATCGCCATAATTCCCCGAATAAGAAGTGGCACCAACAATATATCCGCCATCAGCAGTTTGCTCTATACTATTCACCCTGTCAGTTGCACAACCCCCAATAGCATTTTGCCATTGAATTGTTCCAGATGCATTTAATTTAACTATCCAAAGGTCTTCACCACCACAAAATGCTGCTTCGGTTTTATCACCGGAAATTGGCGAACGTGATAAACCTCCTAATATATACCCTCCATCTGCGGTTTGTTTTATTGAATTTACCCAATCTTTATATTCCCCGCCAATAGTATTTTGCCACATAATTGTTCCATCAGCATCTAATTTAATTATCCAATAATCGGTAGAATTTAAATAGGGTGCCCAACAATCCTCAGTTTTATCACCGGAAATATCAGATTCCGAATTGGCTGCAATTATGTAACCGCCATCTGTAGTCTCCACCATTGCACTTACAAAGTCATCTCTATCACCACCAATGGTATTTTCCCATTCCAAGTTGCCATCAGCATCCAATTTCACCAACCAAATGTCTGTATACTCATAATGGTAGGTCACCCAATCATCTTCATCAAAAACATTGTAGCCGGGGCCTATGGCATCCTCAGTTTTTTGTGCTGAGCTGTCAGAATCGGAATATCCAGCTAATAAATAACCACCGTCAGATGTTTGAAGGGTGGTGACAAGTCGATCGGACCGTTCACCGCCAAGCGTTTTCTGCCATTCGATATAGGGTACTTGGGCAGAAAGCAGTTTTGCTGCGAATAAAGCCAGGCAAAATGAAAATACTTTCATAGTGTGTATTTGGTAGAAAATTAGCACCAACTACCTATAAATTCAAATAGATTGATGTGAAGTGGCTAATTTTTGATGTGAAATGGCAATTTGAGTTAGTAAAGGAATTACCAACAAGTAGCACATTAAACGGATTTACCTTATGAATGAACGTTCATTCATACATCAATGCCGTTTAAATTTATTTATATGTTGGAGCCGTTATTAGTTGTTTTTTTACTCTATAATCAATTTTTGTTGTGCTTGATATTCCCCAAAAATGATTTTTACGATATACATTCCTGTCGCTATTTCGGGCATAGAAATTTCGAAAACATTTTGCTCGGGGTCTAAATCCTGAGTAAATATTTGTTGGCCTGTTGTGTTGTAAATTATGAGTTTTGTAGATTCCAACGAAGAAAGTGAGTGAGCGGAGATGGTGAATGTGCCGTTGTTGGGGTTGGGTTGGATGTTAAATGAATTGTCAAACTGCACAAGCTCCCCTGCCGCATCGTCAGGCGAGCCTTCCTCGTCGGCAGGTAAACCTTCTTTACACGGTACCGTAACAATAATCCCTGCTGAAGTTTTAAAACAACCCGTAGCCGTTTTGGTAACACGGCATTTATAAATGCCAGCAGTTGTTGCCAAATAATTTGTCGCTGTTGCACCAGGTATTGGCGATGCATCTTTATACCATTGATAACTACATCCCGCAACCGGTGTTACATTTAAAGTTACGCTTCCTCCTATACAAAATGTTGTTGGACCAGCTGCGGAGACAGTTGCTGCAGGGTTTTTGAATACATTTACAAAAATAGTTGATGATGTTGCAGTGCCGCAATCACTGGTAGTTACGCAAGTGTAGTTGCCTTTTGTTGTAACTGTATAAGTTGCCAATGTTGCCCCGGGAATATTGGTTCCATTTTTTTGCCATTGTAAGGATGTACCGGAGTAGGTCGCAGTGAGTGACACGCTACCGCCCTGGCAAAATTCTGTTGGCCCGGCAGCAGCAATAGTAATTGTTTCAATAACACCTTCATCGTTTATTCCGTTGCAATTATCATCTAAAACATTACAAATTTCTATTTGTGTTGGATTAATTGTATTATTCGCATCATTACAATCAAGATTATTATCAACGTAACCCGGAGGAGCGGTACATGCTTCAATTATTTCATCATTATTTCCGAAACCATCGCCATCTGCATCTGCATAAAAATTTAAATCGCAAGGACTAGATAAATATACAAAGGCGGCACCTCCTGCTTCAGGTGTATCATAAAGATATGCTCCAACAACAGCATCATCGAAACCATCATTATTAATATCACCGGTACCGGAAACGGCATAACCAAACCATGCTGCACTTTGATTGGATTCCAATTGCAACACAGGAATCGGGTTTATACCGGTTGATGTTCCGTGATAAAAATAAGTAGCCCCTTCATCATATTGTCCATTAGTATATTGATATGCGCCAACAATTACATCGGAATAACCATCACCATTTACATCACCAAGTGTATTTACTGATGAACCCAAATAAGCAAATCCTTGAGTGCCGGCCAAAATTGTTGTTGGACTGCTCGGAATTCCTGTTGGTGAACCATGATAAATAAATGCAGCTCCAACATTAGTTGCTATGCCGTTATATTGAAGAGCTCCGATAATTAAATCGGAATAACCATCATTATTCAAATCGCCTGCATTTGATACACTATTTCCAAATCTGCCATAAGGTTGGTTACTTTCCATTTTTACCGCATACACTGTGTTTACACCTGTTGGACCGCCATGGTAAACAAATGCTGCACCTTCTTCATCTTGACCATAATCCGCGAGATATGCGCCAACAACTACGTCGTCGTATCCATCGTTATTCACATCACCGGCTTTTGAAACAGCGTATCCAAAACGGGAAACCGATTGATTACTTTCAAGTAATGAAAAGGGCGTCGATTTTATGCCAATTGGTGAGCCGTAATAAACAAATGCAACACCCTCATCAAGTTGACCATTATCATATAATTGCGCTCCAACAATTACATCATCAAATCCATCGTTATTAATGTCGCCTGCATCGGAAACACAACTGCCGAATTGTGCACTGATTTGATTACATTCTAAAATTTTTGCAGGCGTTGCAATTATACCTGTTGGTGAACCATGATAAATATATGCTCGACCCTCATCCGTTTCACCATTATCGTATAGTGTTGCACCAACAATAATGTCGTCATACCCATCATTGTTTACATCACCTGCTGTAGAAACTGTATAACCGAAATAAGCCGAAGCTTGATTTATTTCCAAAATATTTGCAGGCGTATTGGATATGCCTGTTGCCGAACCAAGAAAAATAAATGCTGCACCTTCATCGGTTTCAATATTATCATAAGAATATCCACCTATAATAATGTCAGCAAATCCATCACCATTTACATCCCCTGCTTCAGATACAGCATGCGCGAATTTTCCACCTAGGAGGTTATGCGTCAAAAGTGCATTATAGGTCCAGTCATAATCGTCTTCAATTAAGCCATCGCAATCATTATCCATACTATCTAAATATTCAAATCCACCCGGAAAAATCACTCCGCTTGAATCATTGCAATCGCCTCCGCCTAAAATTCCTGTAAAAAAATAACTCCAATCAGGGCGCTCACATTGAGTGATTGGTGTTCCTGTTCCCGCATAATAATTATCGTAATCATTATCTAAATACCAAACGGTGTTTGGATTTTGTAATGCATCTGTATCTTCACAATCGTTGCCATCTAAAATATAACCCTCAGGCATTTCGCAGGCAACAATAATTGAAATCATGCTGCCAAAACCATCAAGGTCGCTATCTGCATGAAAAACTGTTGTGGGACAATTGTCGCCTAAATAAAAATAAATGGCGCCTTCATTGGAATGTGCATCGGAATAATCGCTAGCGCCAATAATTAAATCATCAAAACCATCATTATTTACATCACCTGCACCGGAAACAGCAGCGCCAAAATTGGAATACGATTTATCGCTTTCAAAAGTGGCGTTCGGCATATCGGTAATTCCTAACGCTGCACCATAATAAATAAATGCTCTTCCTTCTTGAACATCATCATTGGTAAATTCATTTGCTCCGATAATAATATCATCAAATCCATCTGCATTCCTATCACCTGCGCAAGCAACCGAATACCCAAAAAAAGCTGCTTCTCGATTTGATTCCAACACAATATTTGGTGTTGCACTTATACCTGATGCGGAACCATAATGAATATAAACGAATCCTTCACCATCTTGCAAATTGTCGGCATTATAAGCGCCTAAAACAACATCAAAATAGCCATCATTATTAACATCACCGGCGCCGGAAACTGAAAAACCCAAATAGGAAAGTGCTTTATTATTTTCCATTACTGTAATGGGAACGGTATTTATTCCAGTAGCTGTTCCGTGATATATGTAAGCTCGTCCTTCTTGACTATGACCATTTGTGTAGTTTGGTGAACCGACAATAATATCATCAAAACCATCAGCATTTACATCCCCCAAGCCAGCGACTGAGCGGCCAAATGATGCATTTACAAGATTGCTTTCCATAGTTGCATTTGGTGTAATGCCAATCCCGGCAGCAGAACCATGATACACAAAAGTTCTACCTTCATAAGTTTGTCCATTTGTGTAAGCATCTGAGCCAATTAATACGTCATCAAATCCGTCATTATTAATATCGCCAGCTGTGGAAACAGACCTACCAAACTGTGCACTAGCTTGATTACTTTCAAGAATTATTGCCGGCACGATTGTTAACCCTAAGGCAGAGCCATGATAAATATAGACAGCACCTTCGTTTGTTTGACCATTATCATATAAATATGCTCCAACAATCACATCATCAAATCCATCGTTATTAATATCTCCAGCACAAGCTACCGAATTGCCGTAATAAGTGTTTGGTAAATTACTTTCTATTACTGTTGAAGGAAGTGGGCTAATGCCTACAGCTGAACCTAAATAGATTTCTATTTTACCTTCATTCGTTTCTACGTTTGTATAATATTTTGTGCCGACAATTACATCTCCATAACCATCACCATTTATATCTCCCGCTGATGCAACTGCGGAGCCGTATTGTATTAATGCAATATTACTTTCAATAAAAAGGTCAGGTGTTGGAGATTGTGTAAAACCAACAAATGAACTTACAGAAAAACAGATAAAAAATATAGTATAAAATGATCGAATTGAATTTAATTTCGGTTTAGGTGACATATTTAAATTGTTTACGATTATTGCACTATTTTATTTTATAACCTTTTATGTAATTAATGCTGAATAATTAATTTTTTTTCTGAGAATAATCCATCTGTATTTAAACGGACAAAATAAATGCCGCTTGCGATATGCTGTAAATTAATTTTATAATTAATTTGACTATCAGTTGTCTCCAACACTTGCGTATAAATGAGTTGCCCGATGGCATTATAAATTTCGAGTTGAGCAGATGTATTGTTTTCAAGCGAACCATAAGAGAAAGCGGAAACAGTAAATAAGCCCGCGCTTGGGTTTGGAGAGATGGTGAATGTTGATTCAGATGAAATGGCTTCTCCTTCTTTACACGGTACCGTAACAATAATCCCTGCTGAAGTTTTAAAACAACCCGTAGCCGTTTTGGTAACACGGCATTTATAAATGCCAGCAGTTGTTGCCAAATAATTTGTCGCTGTTGCACCAGGTATTGGCGATGCATCTTTATACCATTGATAACTACATCCCGCAACCGGTGTTACATTTAAAGTTACGCTTCCTCCTATACAAAATGTTGTTGGACCAGCTGCGGAGACAGTTGCTGCAGGGTTTTTGAATACATTTACAAAAATAGTTGATGATGTTGCAGTGCCGCAATCACTGGTAGTTACGCAAGTGTAGTTGCCTTTTGTTGTAACTGTATAAGTTGCCAATGTTGCCCCGGGAATATTGGTTCCATTTTTTTGCCATTGTAAGGATGTACCGGAGTAGGTCGCAGTGAGTGACACGCTACCGCCCTGGCAAAATTCAATAGCACCATCAGCACTAATTGTTATTGTTTCTAACACATCATCGTCAATTAAACCATTGCAGTTATCGTCGAGGGTGTTGCAGAGTTCGTCGATGAGGGTGCAGTTTTCAGGTTGGAGTTGAATTATCCAGAAGTCAGCAGTGCCATAATATTTCGTGTGTTTATCGTATGAATAATCATCTTCCTCTATTACTTCTTGTATAGGCCCAAAAGCTCCATTGGATTTATCTCCGGAAATTCCGGATGTTGAAAAACCGCCAAGAATAATTTTTTCATCATCTCCTAATTCAATAGATGTTAAATAATCATCCAAATTGCCCCCAATTGTATTTTGCCAAATAGTATTTCCTTCATTATCAAGCTTTAGTATCCAATAGTCATATGCTTTTCCATAAGGGAAGTAGTAGCTAAAATCAAACATTGCATTATGAAAACTTTCAATTTTATCTTCTGAAGGTGGTGCATAGGAATAACCTCCAATTAAATATCCTCCATCAGGAGTAATTGTTACTGCTTTGCAATAATCATTTCCTATGCAAGAGACTGTGTTATCCCAACTTATATTACCTGATGGGGTCAGTTTTACAACCCAATAATCTAAACCAACGCTTACCTCAGATTTATCTGCAGAAATCCCAGAGCTAGAACTTCCCACAATGATCAATTTTCCTAAGCTATCAACTTCAATGTCTTCTAATTGTTCAGATGATGAACCGCCAATAGTATTTTGCCAGACAATCTCACCCAAGGAATTTAATTTCAGAGCCCAATAATCGCCATTCCCTTTATGTATTTCCGTTTTATCGCCACTTATACCTGAACGTGAATTACCTGCGACATAATAATTATTTAAATTGTCAACTGCAATTTGAGGTGAATCATCGTTATCACTTCCGCCGATGCTATTTTGCCATTCAATTTCACCATCATTGTTTAACTTAACTATCCAGAAATCTGCGCCGCCGTAAGAAATTTCTGTTTTATTTCCTGAGGCTCCGGAATAAGAGTATCCGGCAACTATATAACCACCATCGGGAGTAATTTCAAGATCAGTTAAATATTCTGAACTTGAACCGCCAAATATTTTCTGCCATACGATTTCACCTGTACTATTTAATTTTAAAATCCAATAATCCACTTGACCATAACTTTCCAAGGTCTTATCACCTGAAATACTTGAATTTGAAGAAGCCCCAATAAGATATCCGCCATCAGCGGTCTGAATAACTTTCGTCCCATAATCATCTAAATCAGCTGATATTATTTTATGCCATTGGGTTGTTCCGTCGGCAGCCAATTTAAAAATTTCAATTTCAGAATAAAATTCATCATAATCTGCATCTAACATTTCAGGTAATAAGGGTGTTTTACTTCCTATTGAAATAATTCCACCGTCACTCGTGGGTAAAACACTTGCTAAATAATTGTATCCAGTATCCCCTAAAGTTTTATCCCAAATTATTTCAGGTCCACTATTACAATCAATTATTCCTTCATCAATTAAGCCATTACAATTATTATCCAGATTATCACAAATTTCAGTTGCTGTAGAATTAATGCTTGAATAAAGGTCATCACAATCATTATTATTTGACACCCATGGACCATAGGTTAATTCGCAAGTATTAGCTAGGAAATCACCTCCTTCCCCATCGCCATCATAGTCGGCATAAACCGGAGCACCAATGCATGTATCAGGCCCTAATTTCAACACCCAATAATCCAAACTATAGGATGACTCTGATTTATCCTCACCGGCTAACGCGTCGGATGAGCCTGCAACAAAAAAGCCACCATCAGATGTCGGTAAACAAACACTAAGCAAATTATCGGAACTATTAATAATTTCATCATATCCATCGTATTCGAAGTAAACTGTTCCTGATAAAGATTGCTGTCTTGTAATATATCCGTTAGTATCAATAGTTACCAACCAGTAATCATTGCCTAAATCAGTTTCGAGGTTATCGAAAGTGCCTTCCGAATTGCCGGCAATCATAATTTTATTATCGTCATATTGAAAGACATCGTCAACCTCAGCTGTCGAATATTCGGTTCCACCCAAGTAGGAATTTTCCCAAATAATTTCGCCTTCATTATCAATGCGAACAACCCAATAATCAAACCCATCATGCGAATTTATGGTAACAAGACATTCCCAACAATAGGTAGAATAATTTAATGCATTTTCTGATTTATCACCTGATATATCAGAGTCTGAACGCCCACCAAGAATGAAACCTCCACCATTTAATTCACATATACCATTTAAATAATCATTTCCTTTGCCACCAATTGTATTTTGCCAAACTACAGTCCCCGATCCATCAATAGCTAGCACCCAATAGTCTGTATCTCCAATATTGGCTTCAGTTTTATGACCTGATATGCCAGATGTGGAATAACCCGCCATTACAAAATTCCCATCAGAAGAACGAATTGTTTTTTTCAGATAATCACTACTATTACCTCCAATGGTATATTGCCACAAGATTTCACCTAGATGATTAATTTTCATTATCCAATAATCATAACTACCAATACAAGCCTCTGTTTTATTTCCTGAAATTCCTGATGAAGAGTAGCCACTTAAAACGAAACCACCCCCAGGTAATGGCATTATATCCGACAATTTATCATCACCGGTACCACCTATAGTTTTTTGCCAAACAATTTCTCCAACAGGGTTCAGCTTTATAATCCAATAGTCATTGCTTCCTATGGCAGCATCCGTTTTATCACCCGAAATCCCGCCACTAGTATACCCACCAACTAAATATCCACCATCGGGTGTTGTGACTATTGATGTAAGATAATCAGCTACCGTTGTTCCAATCGTATTTTGCCATTCAATTTCACCTACAGCATTTAGTTTCAAAACCCAATAGTCATAATTACCCACATATTCAAGTTTATCGTATCCAATTGTGGAATATGAATAGCCAGCAATAATAAAACCGCCATCCGGGGTTTCTGCTGAAGCTCTTAAATAATCGACAGAATTTCCTCTAATTGTATTATCCCAAATTATTTCAGGATCCTGAGCATAAAGTTGAAAATTGATTAAAAGTGCAAATGTCAGTAAAAAAGTTACAATGGATATCCGGGTGTTCATAATGTATGTTTACCCTAAAAATACAGCCCTTTGCCAAGTTTAAAGACCACAACTTAGTGAAATCGAGGTTTTTTGATGTGAAATGTGGTATTCAATTAGGGAATGAAAGTGGTATTCATGAGACAGATTAAGAAAAAAGCAGGGATTCAGCAAATGAATGAACGTTCATTCATTTGCTGAATCCCTACACAAAAACTTGTAAACGGTTATTATTCGATAATTAATTGCTGCTCATAAATATTTGTCCCTGATATCAATTTGACGATATACATGCCGGTGGCAATTTCGGGCAAATT
>DAORKJ010000103.1:10520-12443 GCA_035439505.1 Chitinophagales bacterium | reverse complement strand
CCTTCCAATTTTGTGTTTTTTAATGAATTAAAATATTCCGGCATACCTTTTACACTCACATTAGGTAATCACGATTTTTACGAAGAGGCGATAAAATATTTTTACCGCAATAATCCAAATAACGATATGGAATTATATTATGCGGAAGAAGACGAAGAAACACTTTTTATTTATTTGGATTCGCTAACAGGTACAGTAAGCAAAAATCAGTGTGAATGGTTAGCCACCCAGCTTCGTTCGCCAAAAAAAATATTTATTTTTATTCATCACCCCATTTTAGCTGTTCCCACAATTGTAGATACTTTATATCCACTATCCAATAGGGATGAAATAGCTAATTTATTAAATCAGCATACAAGGCCAATAACGATTTGTTGTGGGCATTATCATATCGAACACGATCAAACTGTTGGTAATGTGCGACAACTCGTAACTCCCGCCGCTTCTGTGCAAATTCAACAAGATGATAAGGAAGTAATCATCGATACCACTAAATTTGGCTATCGCTTATTACTGCTGCGCAACAATGTAATTCAGACCGATGTAATTTGGTTTAATAATAATTAATGTTTTAAAATGCTAAAAAATACCACTATCCTGATTTTTTTTCTTGCCTTGTTGGTCGGTCAACCTTTGCAGGCACAACTTCCAACATCAGTTGATTCTATTTATCAGGTAATTAAAACTAATTCAGTTTTTACTGCTTCGGCAAATTGGCAAGTAATAGACGAAATGTTAGAAGCTAAATTGGTTACAGCATCAAATGATATCGATTCGATTAATGCTTTAGTAGAAGTATTTAAACAGTTGGATGATGTGCATTCTTCTATTACGTATAATTTCAAACAATATGGTCATTACCACGGTATGGCCGATTCGTTGCGCGAAATAGTTTTACCTGTTTATGAATACGGACAATCGCAAATAAACAAATTAGCAACAGCAGTTCTGAATGGCGAATATATGTATATCCGTTTGCCCGGTTATCAGGCATGGGGGAATGATGTTCATCAGTATGCGCAGGCTATTCACGACAGTATTTGTAAATATGCAACATATCCTATCAGAGGCATTGTGCTGGACTTGCGTATAAATACAGGTGGTCAAATAAGTGCCATGTTAGGCGGATTAAGTTTGTTATTGGGAGAAGGTAAATTCGGCGCTGCTTATACAGAAAACGGAATAATACGATATCCGTTTGAAATACGCGAAAATGATTTTTTTATGGGGGATGAAAAACGTGCAGACATAACATCAAATTGCACAACAGGATATCACGAATTACCAATAGCGGTATTAATTGGCCCGGTAACTTCAAGTTCAGGATCAATTACGGCTATTTCTTTTAAAAACCGACCACTTACTCAATTTATCGGTGAAGCAACGGCTGATGGTTATTCCACAGGAAATGATTATTATGTATTTGGTGAAAATTTAACCATGAACCTTGCTACTACCTATTTTGGGGACAGAACAGGTGTAGTTTATAAAACAGTGGTAAAACCCGATGTAGTAATTTCAGGAAAAGATGAGTTCTTGAACCTGAGTGCTGACAGAAAAATTAATTATGCGTTGATGTGGTTGAAATCTATTCAACATTAAACACCTTTGAAATACCTGTCTCCCTTGCCTTTCATACGATTGTATTTTAATTGTTATCTTTACTTTTAGTATGGATAATCAATATTTACATATTAATAAACATTCATGGAATAATAGGGTAGATGCCCATTTTAAATCTGAATTTTACGATGTGCAGGGATTTATTCAAGGTAAATCTTCCTTAAATGAAATTGAATTACAACTGTTAGGTGATATAAAAGGAAAGTCTATTCTCCATTTACAATGTCATTTTGGTCAGGACACTATTTCACTGGCAAGATTAGGCGCGGAAGTTACCGGAGTAGATTTATCGGATAAAGC
>DAORKJ010000103.1:4889-10420 GCA_035439505.1 Chitinophagales bacterium | reverse complement strand
ACCGGAAAATTATTATCTATCGAAAGGCGGCGTTCCGATTTTATTGAAAAAGTACATGATGGTTCAATATTAGATGAAGTATTTAATACTTCTAATGGGCAAATTAAATTAATTTACACCAGTATTATGGGACTGGCCTTGCTCATTTTTACCATCACCGGATTTTGGTTATGGTATGGACCAAAACGAATGCGAAAAAATTAATCTATGAAAAAAATAGCACTTATATTAATTGCGGGAATTATTGCGAGTTGTAACAACAAAGATAATACTACCGTTAACGACGGAGATCGTGTAAGTTTTAAATTGGATTTTTCGAAACAAAAAACTATCACCTATAACTATAGCCAGGAAATGGTGCAAACCGGAAGTATGGTGGAATTTATGGATGTGTCTAATGTATTGATTAAAGCAAACAGCAAAGCTGAATGGATAATAATTGACACAGCAACCGCAAGGCTCAGTATATTAAAAATGAATACCACTATGCTGCAACGCGATGCTTCGAACAAGGTAATTGATTCAATGAGTTCACAAATGGGCGACCTTACTATTTCTGATATTAATTATTACGGACGTGTAAAAGATATCGACCAGCAAACTTTAATGACTAGTTTTTTTGCGCTTCCTGACCATCCGATTAAAATTGGAGAATCCGACACTATTAATGCAACCATAAAATCAACCGGTAATGGAATTGCAACGAATATACCCGGTGTTACAATAGTGAAATATATCAAAAATGAAGAAAAATTCGGCAGAAACTGTGCAGTCCTTTCGGTTGAATCAAAAATTATCATGGAGGAAGTAATCAACAACCAATCATTCGAGATGATAGGAAGTGGAACTTGTTATTTCGACCTGAAAAATAAAATTATCGTTTACGGAAGCAGTAAAACAACCATGTCACAACAAATGAAAACGCCTTCAATTTCAGGGAACCCATTTGGCGATGAAGTTCCTGAAAATATATCTGCAAACATGGAAACTACCATCAACTTTGAATTACTGGAAGATTAGACAGAAATAGTGAAAATGTAATACTTATTATTTTTGAATAAATCCGTTGTAAAAATTTAAATTACTTCTGTGTCTGAAAAAGAATTGTATAAAGGAATTATTACGACATCAGCTAAATCGCAAAAAGAATGGCGAAAGTGGCTAGAGAAGAACCACGAAAAGGAAAATGCTGTTTGGCTAATTATTGCTAAAAAAGATAGCGGTATTGCCTCTGTAAATTATCCGCAGGCTGTAGATGAAGCATTGTGTTTTGGTTGGATAGATGCTGTTGCCAATAAAAAAGATGAGGATTCTTTCTATCAATATTTTACCAAACGCAAACCTAAAAGTAAATGGAGTAAAATAAACAAAGAAAAGGTAGCGCGGTTTATAAAGGAAGGGAAAATGGCACCTGCAGGAATGGCTATGGTGGAATTGGCTAAAGCAACAGGAACCTGGGATGCATTGAACGAAGTGGAAGAACTCATTATTCCTGATGATATGCTGAAATTGTTCAAAAAAAATAAAGTAGCATTTGAAAATTGGAAAACATTTTCGCGCTCCATTCAAAGAGGAATTTTGGAATGGATTTCCAATGCTAAAAAAGAAGAAACAAGAAATAAACGAATTGTAGAAACAATTTCACTAGCCGAAAAAAATATCAAGGCTAATCAATACCAAAAAAAGCCAGATTAAATTGTACTTTTAACACATGGAAAAATTTATCGTAAATACAATCGAAATACAGGCAACACCTGAAGTTGTTTGGGATGCTTTGGTAAATCCGGAAAAAACTAAAATATACATGTTTGGCTGCTCAACCGTTTCCGATTGGCAGGAGGGAAGTGCTTTACTTTGGCAAGGAAAATACGAAGGAAAGGAAATGGTTTTCGTGAAAGGGTTTATTATTAAAATTGAAGCACCTTATTTATTAGTGTATTCGGTATTTGATCCTAATTCAACTATGGAAGATGTAGTGTCTAATTACTTGCATGTAACTTATAAATTAGCCGCCAACGGAAATACTACTTTACTCACCGTAACACAAGGCGATTACACAACTGTTGCTGATGGTGAACGACGTTATAATGAATCATACAATAATGGGGAAGGTTGGAATCCGATTCTCCAAGCCATAAAACAACTGGTAGAACAGGCATAAAAAAAACCGGCAAAAATTAATTTGCCGGCTCGGGATTTAACCCTGAGTAATCAAGTACTCTTCTGCACCCAAGAGCTTTAGTGGGTTTGTGTTTGCATAGTTCTAGCAGATGCAGCTTTGATGATGTAAGATTACGGTGGGATACAGCGTCTACAAAGCAAAATGGCCGATATTATTAAATGTCATAAATGCAAATAAATGCCGTTGAGCCCATTAAAATAAGGATTATGCATTTAGTAATTATTAAAAGTCAAGTGTTTAATTCGCCCCAAAGTTTACCCCAAAATTTTGTTCAAATCTTCAGGTGTATCAATACCAATTGTTTCAATTTCAGTTGGCACTACGGTTATACTAAAACCATTTTCCAGCCATCGTAATTGTTCGAGCGATTCGGCTTGTTCAAGCGGTGTGGGAGATAATTGAGTGAGTTGATGTAAAACGTCTTCGCGATATGCATAAATGCCGATATGTTTGTAGTAGTGCGTAGAAACATTTCTAGCAAACGGAATTATACTTCTCGAAAAATATAACGCTTTGTGGTGATTGCTAAATACTGCTTTAACCAGATTGGGATTTTCAATTTCTGCCGGCGAAGAAATTTGTTTTACCAGTGTGGCAATTTGCGTGGAATGGTCATGAAATGCGGATAACAATAATTGTAATTGCTCCGGCTGAATAAAAGGTTCATCGCCCTGAATATTTACAACTACATCAGGTATGTCGGATATCCTGTTTAATACTTCACCAATACGGTCGGTACCGGAAATATGGTTGGGACTTGTCATCACAACTTCGCCACCAAATGCCTGCACATGATGAAAAATACGTTCATCATCGGTAGCTACAATTACGGATGAAAATTCGGGTACTTTTTTCGCCTGCATATACACACGCTGAATCATCGACATGCCCTGAATATCCACTAATGGTTTTCCGGGAAATCGTGTTGAGGCAAATCGTGCAGGTATTACCGCAATTATTTTCATGCTGTAAAAATAAATATTATTTTAACCTTACAATTAAATACGCATTCATAACGCCTACTACTTTTATTTCAGCACCTTTCAGAATATAATCACCATCGCTTTGTCCGTCGTACCATTCACCATCAATCATTATTTTTCCTGAAGGCCGTAAATCGCTCATCGCAATACCTGTTTTGCCTTTCATTGATGCGGGTTCGGTAAATATTGTGGAGTTATATCCTTCGCTGGTATTTTCACTGGTTTGCAGCGACAAAGTTTTAAATAATTTCGAATTTGTGAAACGACCAAAAAATGCAAACATAACGGCTATCGAAATGACAAATGAACTCAGCACTACCAATACACTTTCGGTGATAGCACCACTACCGCTCATTTCGAAATTAAATCCAACATTTTTCACCATGCTTAATACCAGCCCGATAAACGTGAGTATTATTCCGGATATACCGGTTATCCCAAATCCGGGGACGACAAATATTTCGAGCGCAATTAAAATTAGGCCGATTACAAATAATAATATTTCCCAGTTCGCAGCTAATCCTTCTACATACAATGGAGCAAAATATAATAAGGCTGCAATGATGGCAATTACCAATGCAAATCCAATTCCCGGACTTTGTAATTCGAAATAAATACCAAGGAAAATAAACGTAATACATAAACCTCGTAATACCGGATTTAATAAAAATCCCATAAGTTTATCCATGCCTGTTTCCTTATATTCGGTAATTGTCGCATTTTCGATATTGGCAAGTTTGAGCACTTCTGCTAAACTATTTACTTCACCTTCACAATAATTGTTGGCAATAGCTTCGCTGGTTGTGAACGTTAAAATTTTACCTGAATCTATAACTCCCGGTACCGCACCTCCTCCCTGAACCATAGCTTCGGCAATTTCGGGGTTGCGATTATTGGCCTCAGCTGTTGAACGCATTATTCCACGCATATACGCCTGATACTTTTCATCAACCGGGTTGCCTGTTTCATCTACTACACTGGCAGCACCGATTTTGGCATAGGGCGACATATATATAGAATCACAACTAATGGCAATGAGGGCTCCGGCACTGGCTGCATTGTTGGTAACATAACATATTACCGGTATGGGACAGCGCAAAAGCTTTACGTGGATGGTGTCTCCGGCGTCCAGTAACCCCCCGTAACTATCCAAGCTCATTACGATGTAATCGGCATTCATAGCCTGGGCTTCCTCCAGCGCGCGGTCCACTATTCTAACCGATGATGGCCCTATATCTTCATGTAATTCAAAGAAATAGACCTTGTTGGTCGGTGATTTATCCACAGCAGCCGGGTTTTGGCCCTGTGTGCATAGTAGTACACTAATGAGTACAATGGTGAATAAAATCAATCTGGATAAGCCTCTACGCATGATTTACAGGTTTACTTTTGCATGTGAATAATTTGTTAATAAACAATAGCTCCACAAAAATACGCGTTAATTATGGAAGCACTTTTACAAGATAAAAATATGAAGAGAATTTGTGTATTAATACTCATGCTCATTTGGGTATGGAGTGTTGTAGGAAACAGCTCGGTTCCGGGCGATTCGGTAGGTGTCAAAGTAATGGATGGCAAAACCCTGATGGTATATCGTGTGAGCGCCGGAGAAACTGCTTATGCGGTGAGCAGAAAATATGGTGTGCCTTTTAAAGATATTGCCGCCGCGAATGCCGGTGTCGATATGGGTGGATTAAAAGCAGGTCAGGAAATTTTTGTTCCGACCAATATTGCTGCCAACACAGTTACCACTGAACCGGTTGTGGTGAAAAAGGAAGAAAAAACAGTTTATCCTACACAGGAAAAAATTACTCCGGTAGTAGCAACAGAAAATAAAGAAGTAATTGTGAAAGAAGCATCAACCACATCGAATGAAGTACCGGTTGAACCGACCAATAATACTTCCGTTTTGTCGAATACTGATTTAAGCAAAGAACCGGCAGCAGCGAGTAACAATAAATCAAAATCGTTTGCACAGTTATATGCCGAGTATTTATCCGGTGAAATGATTGCTGCATCGGAAAAAGGTGTAGCTACATGGATTGAAAATAATACCATCGAAACATCAGGTGATCGTTTTTATGTTTTACATAATTCAGCACCTGTAGGTTCAATTGTAAAAATTCGCAATTTGATGAATAACCGCACGATATATGCAAAAGTGATTGGTAATTTAAGTGAAAGTGAAGTACAGGAAAAAGTACTTGTTAAATTAAGTTCAGGTGCAGCAGAACGATTAAATGTTTTAGATAATCGTTTTGTAGTAGAAATTACTTACTACATTCCTGATGAAAAAGCGATGAAATAAAAATTGTTCGTTAATAAGTGTGAAAAGCGATGAGGCGTGTCTTGTCGCTTTTTTTTAT
>DAORKJ010000103.1:0-4789 GCA_035439505.1 Chitinophagales bacterium | reverse complement strand
ACACCTAAACCGAATGCTATATTTTTAGATTCGCAATATGGGCAAACTAAAACTTCTTTAGGTTGAATTTCTTCAAGCAAAACCTGCGCTTTCTCCAAATCAGTTTCATCTATCATAACCTGAATACCCGAACCTAACATGCCGTTATAAATGGGTAACAATGTGGTGAAGTTTTCGTTGGTGACAAAACATTGAATGCCTTCACTTTCCAATACATCAACTATTCGATGTGATTCGAAATGGTCGTAACATGTAGTTAATCGAACAACTGCCATACAATGTAGTTATTTACTAAAGTAACGAAATAATATGCAGATTTACTAATGCTTAAAATATAACCAAGCGGCATAACTGATATCGGCAATAATTTTTTCATTCGTTTCAAACGCTTCTTTTGAATTTCGGACAAATACACAAATAATGAGATGGTTGCCATTGGGTAATTTTACAATCCCGATGTCATTTACTGCTGCCGTTACCCCATTATTATCTTCACCTGCCGTTCCGGTTTTATGTGCTACTGCAGTTCCTTCAGGAAGTTGGCCTTTTAAACGCAACGGACCGGTAGTAGTAGCGTATAAAGTTTCCAGTAAAAACTTGTTTGTAGTTGCTTTCAAAATTTTACCGGAATACACTAATTGTAATAACGAAGTAGCAGCATCCAGTTTTGTCCAGTTGGCATACAATGTATCGGGATGTTGATGCATATCGTTTTCATTTACACGAATTTGAACCGCATTTACGCCAATTTCATGCATGTAATTTTCTACTGCCGAAGGTCCTCCGATTAATGATAATAAAATATCACAACCATTATTATCACTATCCGCTATGGTATAGTGTAAAAGCTCTTTTATGGTTAGCGTCACATTCCCTTCCGGATATTTTACTCGGATCGGACTCCAGGTATTTTCCATAAGGTCGCTTTTTTTGATGAGTACACCTTGTTCAAGGGTCAGCTTGCCCTCATCAACGGCATGTAAAACCGTTACCCCTAAATGTAATTTAAAAACACTCATCAATGGATACTTGTATTCCGGATTTAATGTTACCGAAGCCCCGGTTTCTATTTCCGTAATCTGAACGCCAACTACAGCACTTTTACCGGTGATGATGCCGGAAATGGTAGACCTTAAAGAATCTGTTTGTCCTGACAGTTGTAACTGAACGAGCAAACACAGCACTAATAGATAAGTTTTGTTCATGTAATTGAAGTTGAGTGGTATTGAGCTAAACAAAGGTAAATTTTTTGAGCAGCAAATCCTCGTTTTACGGAAAATCGCAAAACCGGAATAACGTAAGCTACATTTTTGCGGAAATTCATAAACGCCAATAACGGCATTCTTATTTTACCCATATTACCGGTTTTTGGCAATTCTACATTTGCATCATAAATATATTGTTATGAAAAAAATTACGATTGCTGTTTGTTCTATCCTATTCCTAATTAAAAGTTTATCTGCTCAGGAAATTGATGTGGCTGTTGGTGTGGGCACCATTTTGCCAGGTGAAAATTATTGTGCTAAACTACGCGCGGATTTATTAATTGAAAATCATTTTTCCGTTGGCGTGCAAACTAATTTTTATGCAGATAAATTTACTACTTCAGGCTTTGTTCTTGAGCCTAACATGCGCATTTATTTTAATAATGTTCATCAGAAAAATGTTTTTTATTGGCAACTCTCCGGCTTTGCAGGGCAGGTTGAACATGTTCAACTTTATGCGCATGAAATTGAAGACGATGTGTTGGAAACAACCTTCTATCCATATTTAGATTTGTTTACGCAATTATTTTTTGAAACAATCGAAAACAAGGAATACATTTTTCACACACGTACTTATGATATTCAAATTTCAGGTATGGGTGCCGCCTTTGGATATAAGCGCGACTTCGGTTTAAAGAATAATTTGTTTGTTGATATGAATTTCGGCTTTAAGGCTATTCAACAACCTGAATATATTGCTGAACATGTAACGGTTGATGGTATCACCTTTGGTAGAGCGGGTGAAAATATTTTTAACAACAATCTCCCTGAACAATATCGTATTGTAGAAGATAGCAGGGCTTTGAGAACGGTTACCGGATTTTTAGGAATCGGATATCGTTTTTAATTTTTTTTATGGTTTGGTTGGGCCGCAGTCCTTTAATGGGTTGCGGCCATTTTGTTTTTGACGGGATACTAAAGCATCACAATTTTTCGTTTTGCCATCAAACACATAAGATGAAAACAATATTTTACCTTGTTTTTTCTTTACTTGTACTTTCTGCGAACGGTCAACAAAAAATATTTAGTGTTTATTTTCAAAATGATGAATATCAACTCGGCGAGGACGATATTCAAATAATTAAAGAGGCCGCTGCATTTGTTGCACAGCCCGGAATTATTGCTTCCGGTATTCAGATAAATGGATATACTGATGCACCTGCAACGGCAGATTATAATGTAAACTTATCGCATAAAAGAGCCTTAGCGGTAAAGGAATTATTCCAATCTAAAATCCAATCGGATATCAAAATAAATTTAGCCTGGCATGGAGAAATAATTCCTGAGGCTACAACCGATTTACATTACGGTCAGCGTTGTGCTGATATTGTTATTACTTATACCGAACAAAAACAAATAGTTCAGGTTCCGAAATCGGACATCAACGAATTATGGAAGCAATTGCGGGAACCTGCTCAGGTATTTACCATCAATCCTCAAAAGGATACTTTAATAATGGGAGAGGAGGGCACAATTATTAATATTCCTGCAGGCGCATTTATTATTCCGGATGAAAAACAAGGCCGGCAAATAAATATTGTGCTGGAAGAATATTATGATTATGCCAGCATGATTATTAACAATATGACTACAATGAGTAACGGTTTACCATTGGAAACCGGCGGGATGATTTATGTGAATGCAATTTTAGATAATCGTGCGCTGACGGTGATGGAAGATAAACCATTAACATTTATGTTTCCCGGTGATACGATGGTTACGGGCATGCAATTTTTTACCGGTAATACTAATCCAACAGGTAATATGAATTGGTTGCTTACAGAAACGGATTTAGAAACCTTAACACCGGATGAATATCACAATCTAATTTATCCAGCAGGTTTTACTAAAAAACGATATCGTAAAAATTGCCCTTATTTATTTTGCGGATTAAGGGAGGATTTAGGTGCCGATAATAAAAAATATTATGAAAAACGTGCTTACATGGCGACCGATTGGAAAGCCTATAGAAAATATACGGATAGTTTATGTTTGGTTTATGGTGTGCGCAATTTTGGTGTATTAAAACGGATGTTATTACAAAAAGTTAGACAAACTGAAGACCCATTTTTTTATGTTGCTAAAACCAGCCGTTTAGGGTACATGAATTGTGATAAGTTCTACAAATTACCACCTGAAAAACTTACCCTACTCGCTATAAACGAAGCTCCGGCGAAAAATGTCAATTCCTTTTTGGTATTTAGCAAGTATAAAAGTTTAATGTTGCCCAATACGAATAATCCCGAAAAGGCAGAATTTAGTAGTATCGCCAAAAAGTCTAAATGCAAAGCGGTAGTCATTAAATATGAAAATAAAACCGCCTATTTAAGTGTGCAGGAAATAAAAGCCGGAGATGTGCCTGAAGTTACGCCTGAGTTTGTTGCTATGACACCCGCTCAATTAAAGACAGAATTGAAAAAGCTGAAGTAACTATGTTAATGGTAAGGTTGGTAGCCTAATTGGAAATGCCTTTACGATTTATCTATTAATTCAAAACATGTTTACAAACCAATAAACAGCATGTGTTGCCTGTAAAAAAAAGAGGTTGAAATTTTTCAACCTCTTTTTATGTTATGCTGCTGAGATTATTTTGTGAGCATCATTTGTTTAGTTGAGATGATTTTTTCATCAACTATTAAAGAATAGGTTAATAAACCTGAATTTAACTGCGTAGCATCAATTTCAATATTGCCTGAACCTGTCGCTAATTGAATGGTTGAAATAATTACCCCTTGTTGATTTACAATTTGTAAAATTGCTGTTTTAGCAGAAGCCGGAACAAAATAATTAATGGTAGTATTTCCGGTAAACGGGTTAGGTTTATTTTGAAATAATACCGGCATATCGGATTCTTCAGCCAAAATGATGTATTGCGCATTACTATTTTCGTTACTTGTTGGATTGCCGTTTATTACATTTTCTAATTTTTCAATGCGCTCTTGTAATAATTTGTTTTCTGCAGTAACTGTTTCTACAACACTATTAAGTGATGCTAATTTCGACGATAATTCCTGAATACCGATGAGGGCAACACCTGCTTTATCCATTGCAGCAATAGTAGTATCATCACCTAAACCAAAGGCTGCATAAAAATCCTGCGCCATGGGGCCAATATGTTTTATGTTTGGATCATCGGCTATATAATTCCATTCGGTGACAGACAATTTATTTATTTTATCTAATATTTCAGCCTTGTTTAATTCCGTAATATTTCGTTTCAAACGTTTATCACTCGCATCGGTCCAAACACCACCTGTAGTTAATTTTGCGGTTGTTGCCTGAAATTCCATTATACTGCCGGCTGATGTATTACGGCCTATACCAATTTTATTAATTGAGGAATTGCCTAAACGAATTGAATTGCTTTGACTTATAGAAGTAAAATAACCAATTGCAATTGCATTTGTTATGGTTGCTGAACTAACATCGGTGCCATATCCCATTAACACACATTGTTCATTGTCTGCATAGCTGTCGCCACATTTTGAACCTATATAAGTATTGTAAGCGCCTTTGGTATAATA
>DAORKJ010000102.1:11180-12468 GCA_035439505.1 Chitinophagales bacterium | reverse complement strand
AAATATGGGGAAGAAGGTGATAAATTATTATTTAAAGTGCTCAATAGTGGCGATTATTTAAAAGATACTGATGACACTTTATTACATGAGAAAAATTCGAATAAACTCCTAAGTTCCATTTCAGAAAAAGGGTTGCGTTATGACCTCACCGTTCCATTTGCACGGTATGTTGTGATGAATCAAAATGAGTTAAGTTTCCCATTCAAAAGATACCAAATTCAACCGGTATGGCGCGCCGACAAACCACAAAAAGGACGTTACCGTGAGTTCTATCAATGTGATGCAGATGTAATTGGCAGCAATAGTTTGTTACTAGATGCGGAAATGGTGATGATGATAGCTGATGTATTTGAAAAATTACAACTCAATGTTACCATTCGATTAAACAATCGCAAAATTCTGGATGGATTAAACGAATACATTGGCGAAACAGAAAAAAACGTGGCCTTAATAACCGCCATCGACAAACTGGATAAAATTGGTTTAAGTGGTGTAGAAGCAGAATTAGTAGCACGCGAGTTTGATGCAGCGCAGATTGAAAAAATAAAATCCATATTAGGTTTTGAAGGTGATGTTTTTGAAAAAATTAATTTCCTGGAAACCATTTTCACCGGAGAAAAAGGGTTAAAAGGCATTAGTGAAATCAAAGGGCTGTTTGAAAAAATTAAACAGGTAAACAACAACAACATCTCCATTAATTTTGATTTAACGCTTGCTCGTGGGTTAAGTTATTATACCGGAACGATATATGAAGTAATATCCAATGAAGTGAAAATTGGCAGCATTTTAGGTGGTGGCAGATATGATGACCTGACAGGCATTTTCGGATTACCTAATATGAGTGGCGTAGGAATATCTTTTGGGTTAGATAGAATTTACGATGTTATTACAGAACTTAATCGATTCCCTTCCTCGGCTTTAATCAACACACAATTATTATTTATTCCATTCGATGCAGATGCAGAACAATTTGCATTAAAAACTGCCAAACAATTACGGGCAGTCAATATTTGTTGTGAAGTATATCCTGACCTAAATGCCAAAATGGGCAAAAAATTTAAATATGCTGATGATAAAAAAATCCCTTATACAGCAGTTATTGGCAGTAATGAAATGACCGAAGAAAAGGTCTCCCTAAAAAACATGGCTTCCGGCGAACAACGTTTAATGGATATCCAGGAACTCATTTCTGAATTGACCGGTGAAGGAGGGATTGGATTTCTGGATGTGTCGGAGTAGCTAATTAGCAAATTGTTTAATTAGCAAATTAGCTGATTAGCAAATTAGC
>DAORKJ010000102.1:3836-11080 GCA_035439505.1 Chitinophagales bacterium | reverse complement strand
CAATTAAAATAACAATCAAATTGCACAACAAAACTCAAAATTCCATTCCGGCACTACACCTCATTAGCTAATTTGCTAATCAGCTAATTTGCTAATTATCAAAACATATCCTTCATCTTATCAAAAAACCCTTTTTCCTTACGGGTTTCGTTGATATCGGGAATAAAGTTTTTTGATGCCTGTAATTTTTCCAGCACTTTTCTTTCTTCTGAAGATAATTTTCTTGGTACCCAAATATGTACTTCAATTATTTGGTCACCTTTTCCATAACTATTTAGTGAAGGCAAACCTTTGCCTTTTAAGCGCATGATATGACCACTCTGAGTACCTTCCGGAATTGTTACTCGAACCTTACCATCAATGGTAGGCACCTCTACTTTTGTTCCTAATGCAGCATCAGCAAAGCTGATATATAAATCGTATAAAACATGATTGCCTTCACGTTTTAAATCGTTGTCTTTTACTTCCTCAATTGAAATTAATAAATCGCCATTAGGTCCGCCTTTTTCGCCTGCATTACCTTTGCCATTCATCGATAATTCGATACCATCATTAACACCTGCAGGTATATCTATATTAATGGTATCCTCTCCATAAATTCTTCCATCGCCATGACATTTATTACAACTGGCAGTAACTTGTTGTCCTGAACCGTGACAGGTAGGACAAGTTTGTGTTGTTGCCATTTGGCCTAAGATGGTATTTTGAACACGACGAACTACACCTGCGCCGTTACATGTTTTACATGTACTTACACTTGATGCATCTTTAGCACCACTTCCTGAACACACATCACAAACTACATACTTCTTAACCTTAATTGTTTTGCGTGCACCTTCTGCAATTTCTTTTAATGTAAGTTTTACTTTGATACGAATATTACTTCCACGAATTCCTCGTGTGCGCTGACCTCTTCCTCCGCCACCGCCGCGTCCTCCAAAAAAATCACCAAATACAGATTCTCCAAAAATATCACCGAACTGGCTGAAAATATCATCCATATTCATATGATGAGCACCACCACCCGCGCCGCCAACACCTGCATGACCAAACTGATCATATTTAGCTTTTTTCTGCGGGTCGCTTAATACTTCATATGCCTCAGCTGCTTCTTTAAATTTTTCTTCAGCTTCTTTATTGCCCGGATTTTTATCCGGGTGAAACTGCAATGCCATTTTGCGATACGCTTTTTTAATTTCGTCTGCAGAAGCTGATTTGCCTACTCCTAATATTTCGTAAAAATCTCTTTTAGCCATGTCCGTTCTGTCCTTGTAATAAATTGATGAATTATTTACCGATTACCACTTTAGCGTAGCGAATTATTTTATCGTTTAACGTATAACCTTTTTCTAATACATCAACAACTTTGCCTTTTAAATCTTCACTTGGAGCAGGTATTTCGGTAATTGCTTCCATTAAATCTGTATTAAATTCAATGCCCATACAAGGAATTTCTTTTAATCCTTTTTGTGAAAGCGTATTTTTTAATTTTTCGCTGATTAATTTAATCCCTTCTTTAACTGCCTCTATATCTTTAGCAGCAGCAACTACCTGTTCAGCGCGATCAACGTCGTCGAGTGAAGGCAATAAATCTTTAATCACCTCCTGCCCTGCAGTTTTAAATAATTCAATGCGCTCTTTGCTGGTTCTGCGTTTAAAGTTTTCAAACTCAGCGAGTAATCGGATGTATTTATCCTTTTGCTCTTCCAGTTCCTTCAATGCAGAACTGGTTTCGTCAACCGGAGCTTCTTCAACCGGGAGATTGGCTGACTGATTCTCAGCGGTTTCCTGCATTTCATCTTTTATTTCTTGCTCTTCCATATTTTGCTACTCATTAAAGTGTTGGTAAATGACAAAGTTTCACCTTCCCCCATTTGGCGGACGGTATTTGAGGGAGGCAAAAATACTGCCACCGGGCGGTTATTGCCAAAATGACACAATATTTTAAGTGAAAAAGCTAAACGGCAGTCTTAATTAAGCTCGGCTTTTAAAATATCTTCTAAATCGTCGATAAGGATATTCCTTTTTACAATTTGGCCGTCACCATTTACCAGGTAATATTTCGGGAGAAAATTAACTTCAAAGTCTAATGCTGACTTGGCATTCCACGATTTGGTATCAATGGTTTGACAAGGCCAGGAAACATTATCCTGTGCAAGCGCATCTAACCATTTTTGTTTATCCGTATCGAGTGACACACTGTATACGCAAAAGTTTTTTCCATCTTTAAACTCGGCACTTTTGTATTTTTTATACAACCTGTCCATCTCAAAATGATTTTTCCGGGCTTCTGAGTTACCGGATTCCCAAAATTCGACAAGAACATATGAGCCTTTTAAAGCATGGAGTTGCAGCCAGTCACCATTTTTACTTTCCGTAATAATGTCAGGAGTTGCATTACCCGTTGCTACACCTACGTGCTGTGCAGTGGACCCTGCTCCGGCGCAACCTACAACGGTGAGAGAAATAGCTGTAATACCAACAAACATCAGGTTTACAACGGTGTTTTTAAGTGATAAAGGAGAGGAGTTCATCATTTAATTTAATCTTTTAAGCTTTCTAAAATTTTTTCGAGGTCGGATATGATGATGTTATGGTTGATGATTATGCCCTGGTCGTTAATTAAAAAATATTTTGGTAAAGAGGCAATTTTGTAGTCTAATACAGCCGGTGAATTCCAAGCCTTTGAATCGTTTACAATAATTGGCCACGTTATTCCATCTTCCTTCACGGCTTTGCTCCAGGCTGCTTTGTCGGCATCAATAGATAAACTAAAAATTTCAAACCCTGTACCCTCTTTAAATTCAACGTCTTTGTATTTACCATACATACGTTGCATTTCGAAGTGATTTTTTCGGCCTATGGTATTATAGGAATCCCAAAACTCCACTAAAATGAGTTTACCTTTTGAATCTGACAATTTGTGTGTTGAACCGGTACTGTTCACGGCTGAAATTTCCGGAGCAATATTCCCGGAAAGCACGCCAATTACAGGTGCTGGAGTTTTGCATGAAATAAAAAGTATAGACATAAAAATGCCTATTACTAATCCTTGTGTTTTCATAAAAGGATACCCTTTAATGTTCGCCATCTAACCGTTGTGCTGTGTCGTTGTTTGGGAATGGCTGTTAACAAATAAGAAACGGCAAATTTACACTAGATGGGTATTTTGTGAAATTGCCTTTTCAACAGTTATAGATTAATAACTGCCAGATTCCGTTGCATAAGTGACATTAAATTCTTTTTATCTGCGCTCCAAGGGCTTGTAAGCGTTTATCTATATACTGGTAGCCTCTGTCGATTTGTTCGATATTTCTGATAATACTTTTTCCTTCAGCGGAAAGTGCTGCAATTAAAAGTGCCTGTCCCGCTCTAATATCAGGAGAAGTCATTTCTATTCCGCGCAGTTTATTTTTCCTGTCAAGACCTATAACCGTTGCCCGGTGTGGATCACAGAGAATTATTTGCGCGCCCATTTCAATGAGTTTATCGGTAAAAAACAGGCGGCTTTCAAACATTTTTTGGTGGATTAAAACACTACCCCGGGCTTGCGTTGCCACCACCAATACGATACTGATAAGGTCGGGAGTAAATCCAGGCCAAGGAGCATCCGAAACGGTTAGAATTGAGCCATCGAGAAAGTTTTGAATTTCATAAACTTCCTGCGAAGGGATATACAAATCATCACCACGAAGCTCCATTTTGATGCCTAGTTTTGAGAACACCTCAGGAATAATTCCTAATTTATCGTAACCAACATCTTTAATGGTAATTTCACTTTGTGTCATGGCAGCCATTCCAATAAAACTGCCAATTTCTATCATATCAGGCAGGATTTTGTGACTACAACCCGAAAGTTCTGTCACTCCATCTATCACCAATAAATTAGAGCCAATACCGGAAATTTTGGCGCCCATTTGTACCAACATATCACACAACTGCTGCAGATAAGGCTCACAAGCAGCATTATAAATGGTGGTGCGGCCTTCAGCAAGTACAGCTGCCATTACAATATTCGCTGTTCCTGTGACAGAAGCTTCATCCAATAGCATGTAAGCACCTGTTAACTTTTCGGCACTAATGGCACCGGTTTCAACATTAAATTGAGCACCTAACTTCATGAAACCAATAATATGGGTATCCAGTCTGCGACGACCGATTTTATCACCACCGGGTTTTGACAATGTGGCATGTTTGAACCTAGCAAGCAATGGGCCCATTACCATAACCGAACCGCGCATTTTGCGGCTTTGATCAACAAATTCAGGGCTATTAATATAGGCCAAGTTGATATTATCGGCTTGAAACTCACAAGTGTGAGCATCTATCCGATTAACTTTTACGCCCATTTGAGCCACTAACTCAATCAGAAAATTAACATCTCTGATATCGGGGATATTATAAATTGTAACTTTTTGATTTGTTAATAAAACAGCACAGATTACCTGTAAAGCTTCATTTTTGGCACCTTGAGGGACAATTTCTCCTTTGAGTTTAACACCTCCGGTAATTTCAAATGAGTTCATCAACGATTCTTTTTGAAATTCTTATAATTTTTGTTTTGACCGTGACGTTGGAAATTGCGACCACCATTATTGTTGCGGTTTTGTTGTTGCGGTTTGTTTTCCTGACGGCGGGCGGTAGATTTTGTGAGAGAATCTAAATCGCTGTCTTCATCTAATTGTAATTTCCCATTACTTAAACTTTCCAGGTCTTGTTTAATGGTGAGGTCATTAACGTTATCGCGATTCCAGTTTTGGTAAACCAGTTTCATGTAATTACCAATTACCTGCGCAAATTCTTGTTTTACTGCCGGGTCTTCAATTTCGGAAGCCTTATTTACACAAGACTCGATATTTTTACCATAGTGTGCAAAACGAATTTTTTGTTTTGGGTATTTAAGTTTGATGTTTTTACGCATTAAAGTTTCACGTTCCGGTACCGGGTAAGGTGAATTAGCTTTAAGTTTAAAATCACTCATCATATAAATATGATCCCATAATTTATGACGGAAGTCTTCCACATTTCTTAATGTAGGGTTCATTGTTCCCATCATATCAATTATGTCGAGAACAAGCTTATTTCTCACCTCATCATCTTCAATTTTTACGGCGAAATCCACTAATTGTTGAATATGACGTCCGTATTCGCGCAGAATCAGCTTTGGAAGCTGGGTATTATATGGCATTTAACTTATTGTTTAAGGCAAAGGTATGTTTTTATGACACATGTTGCAAGTGCTATATGAAGGGAGCCTCCACAACTTGTTGAAAAGCCAAAACCGCCCTGTTATAGGCGGTTTTGGAACCTGAAAACCAAATTGTACTATCACTACCTGTATCTATTACTTTAAGGTTTGTCGCGACGTGGTGCATCGGGTTCACCACCATTTGGTTTACCACCACCCGGAGGGGGGCCTTGTTTGTCGCGGGCATGTTTTAGCATTTCTCGTTTAAATTCATTTTCTGCATCAGCTAAAAGCGCCACTTTTTTAAGGCTGAGCACTTTTTTAAAATCCTCAGCATATTTCTTTTTAATGTCCAGCAATTTCTGTTCATTGTCAAAGTGCGAATTAATCATTTTGGCCAATTCTTCATCTGTCATTTCATCGATTTTTTTGCCATTGCGCAAATCTTTTTCTTTGTCCAGAATTACTTTTAATTCGTCCTGCATTTTATTATACACCGGCCAAAATTTTTGCGCTTCATCTGAGCTTAAATCTAAGTACCTTGTTAAGAAGGCAATTCTTAGTGCTTCAATTTTTTCTTCATCAAAAGGTGGTGGTCCGGGAGGTCCCTGCGAAAATCCTGCTGCAGCAACAGTGATTAGCAGTGTTAAAATGATTGTCCTTTTCATAATATTATTAGTTTAATTAAATTCGTTTTTATATTATAATCCTAAGTTTTCAAATAAAGTTGCGTCATTAAAATATTCCTGCAATAATTCATTATCAATTGAATCCATAATTGTTTCATCTAACATTATTGGAGATTGATCAATTACTGAATTCATCACATCCTGGTCTAATACCTGTTCATGTAATTCGCCGGTTATCGATTCGTCAATTTGTCCGGCATCGCTGTAAGTTGAAGCGAATAAAACATCTGTGCTCAAATCATCAACATTGGTGTTTAAATAACCATATAAATCATCATAACTTAAAGATGCAATTTGCTCATCCATATAATTATTGATTTCCGCATCTGTCATTTCAGCAAATTGAACACCTAACCTGGTAATATTATCTTTACTCAACAAAGTAACACCAATGTATACTAAAGCAATGGAGGCCGCCATAGCTGTAACAACAATTAATCGTTTAATTAAAGTTGGTTGTTTACGTGCTGTAATTTCAATTTGTTTAACGCCCGTAGTTGCTTTAAAAATATCCTGCTCCAACTGTTCGAAATAACCGTCAGGAACAAGTAATTGCTGCTCCTTGAGTTGTTGGTTCAGTTTGTCGTTTATTGGTTCCATGATAATTTTTTTATTAAAATAATTGTCATTTCAGTTATAACAATACATTTTAATTGCTAACTGCAAGTATGACACGCCTAATTATGTTTGGTTTAATCGTTCTTTTAAAAATATTTCAATTTTTTTGACAGCATGATGGTAACTGGCTTTAAGTGCACCTGTTGTAGTGCCTAAAATGGCCTCCATCTCTTCATATTTCATTTCATCATAATACCGCATTACAAACACCTGTTTTTGTTTATCCGGAAGGCTATCTATAGCTAATTGTAGTTGTCGTTTTGTTTCGTCACCATCAAACCAAGGGTCGGTTTTTAGACGTGATGTATAACTTTCGCCTTCAGTTTCAAGTGTTATGCTTGACCTGCGATATTTTTCGTTGATGAAGGTGATGGATTCGTTGGTAGCGATGCGATATACCCAGGTAAATAATTTGCTGTCCTGTCGAAAATCCGGTAACCCTTTCCAGATTTTTACAAAACAATTTTGCACAACATCATTTGCATCGTCATGATCAGTAACCATGCGACGCACATGCCAATATATTTTTTTGGCATACACATTTACCAGGATTTTATATCCTTGTTCACGTGTTGATGGATTAAGACAAAGTTGAACAATTTCGTTATCGCTCATTCACCTCCAAGTTAGCGATCAAACTTCAAAATAAAGTTTAATCATAAACGCAATTACTTGCGTGCTATTACTTTGAGTGCTGCGTCAACAACATGTTGGGTGCTCATACCATATTTGGTTAAAAGCTGCTCGGT
>DAORKJ010000102.1:0-3736 GCA_035439505.1 Chitinophagales bacterium | reverse complement strand
CCATCCTGAATTTTCCAGGCTTTACCGATTTCAAATTTTTCCTGTTCAGGATAAAAAATAGGCCATTTTGGGCGGCCAAAACGCAGGTAAACAGGGCCATCGTATTCGGCAGCGGCAATGGTTGCTGCTTTGGTTTGATTATAGTCACAAGGATTTATCACCACAAAATTGGGAAGCATTTGCATTAAACCTAAATCTTCCAAAATTTGGTGAGTTGCACCATCTTCACCCAAGGTTACCCCGGCATGTGAAGCGGCTATTTTTACATTTTTGTTGGAATAAGCAATCGACTGACGAATCTGGTCATATACCCTACCGGTAGCGAAGTTGGCAAAGGTGCAGGCAAACGGTATTTTACCGCCAATGGTTAAACCAGCTGCAATACCGGTCATATTGGCTTCTGCAATACCACACTGGAAAAAACGATCAGGGAATTCTTTAATAAACGCATCTAACTTAAGTGACCCGATAAGGTCTGCGCATAAGGCTACTACTTGAGGGTTAGCTTTTCCGGCTTCCAAAATACCAACGCCAAATCCTGAGCGGGTATCTTTTTGGTTGGTGTAATCTACGTTGATCAAAACAGCGATTTTTTAGGTTTCCGATAACGGGTATTCCGAAATCTGCTGCGAAGATAAGGCAAAGATTATAGTCTTATAGTAAATGATGCCCCGGAAGTTATCTCAAAATCAACTTCTTTAGTGGCATCCATATCCTTTTTGGAGAGGTAGCGGTAAATAATTTTGTATTTACCGGGTTGTATTGTTAGCGTTTCCTTTAGGCTGGATTCATTTAATTCATAAATCTCAACCAGTTTATTTTCTCGGTATTCGTAAATTCCACCGGAAACAGATTCAGTTTTCGAAATGGTGGCAAATCCAGGTGCCGCTATTTCCAATGTGGTAGTTTTATCCTGCTCTACTTTCACATTTTTTACGGTAATAATGGGCAGTGTTAATATTTCAACATCATAGTTTCCGGTTAATAATTTGCGAGGTTTATTTGTTTGCTCCCAGGTAACTATTTTATTATCTTTTTTGATGATACAATTTAATGTGGCCACAAATTTTTCATTTCTTACATCAACTACTAAATATCCCTGTGGTGCCGGTTGGGTGATGGTATTAATTTTCCCCGGTGTTAATTCAATGTCTTTTTTCATTAATTCCGGTGTGGTATGCACCTGCATGTCATAATTCAAAGCCGGGTCTAATGTAATTGTATCAGGATTTCCTTTTGGGTTAATGGTATGGTAATAATTAAATTTCTGTACATCACTGGTGGCATCATAAAAAGTCATCAGCACATCAGTTTCTTCCGGTTGATTGTAGGTATCTAACAAATCTACTTTTACATAAACTGAGTTAAATATTTTAGCGATAGTAGCATCAATTACCTGTTCGGTTTTTTGCTCCGATTCGATATTCATAAATTCCCCCATACAACTAAACTGTGTAAATTCAGTTGCATCAATTCCAATACCAATTACATACGATTTTGTTATAACACCCATATTACGCAAACGCTGAACTACCTCACAAGGGTTTTTACCACAACTTTCGAAACCGTCGCTCACTAAAATGAGGATGTTACGATAATTTTTTGCATCAGGACCAAAATCTGTGAGCGATTGCTCCATAGAGTAGGCAATTGGTGTTACACCATTCGGACGAATATCATCTAATCTGTTTTTAATACTCAATCCATTTTTTGTTCGAAATCCAATTTCCAATTTCGAATCTTCACAATCGTTTAAAGGTTGCGGACTTTGATGACCATAAACCCGCATGGCCATTTGAATATTCGGATTATCATTTAAACTATCGGCAATACCATTCACCACTGCTCGCGCAGCCGCCATTTTGGCGCTCCTGTCCCACGTTTGCGACATACTGCGGCTAGCGTCAACAACAAACAAAATCCTTGTGACTTGCGTTGTTTGCGCAATCACATTCATCTGTGCGCTAAAACAAATGACAAGTAAAAGAATTAGGTTACGATATGTTTGATGTTTACTCAAATTTTAATAATTGTTGTTTTAGCACTTTTAATTGTTACCGCAATATCTTTTGTGTTTGCCGAATATTTTTTAATGTTGGAACGACTAAATATTTTATAATCACCCGGTAACAATTGCACCATTTCATTATTGGCATTTAAACTACTTTCGTACACTTTTTCTAATTTTCCTTCTTTCACCAGATAAATACTATACACTTTATTTTCAGTCGTTGAAATATTTAAAGTGCCTGGTAAAGGAATATCAATTTTATTATCAACCCCTCCTTTAATTACAAAGTCTTCATAATGTAACCTCGGAACAGTTAAAATATCGATATCATAAACACCTGCAATATATCTTTCTTTGGTATTAAAATTTTGGGCATATACAATTTCGCCTGTTTTATTATCGCGCACTACACATTGTTTAGGGCTGAAAGATGTACTTTGTCCTTCACTGATAATTAAATTACCCAAAGGCACATCAATACCAATAATATTATGTTTACCTGGCGTTAGCTCCACATCATTAAGTGTAACAATAGGAAATGTATGCACAACAATATCATATTTCCCAATTGGATTAAGGAATAAAGTATCAGGTTGATTTCTGGAATCTGGAGTATGTACGTAATTATATCTCACTTCACCTGTTGCATGGTCATATAAGGTAATTTCAATATTTTTTTCGACAGGCAATCCAAAAGCATCTAATAAATTGATTTGAGTAGTGGTAATATTTAATGCCTGTGATACAACAATACTCATGGCATTTGAAAATGATTTTTCATCCCCAGCATCGTAATAACTGCCAATACAATCGAATTGTTTTTTATCGGTTTCTGCCAAACCCAAACCTATTACAAAAGGTTTTAAAGTAATTTTTTTATCCCTCAGTGCCTGAGAACTTGCGCATGGGTCACCTTCGCAATTTTCGATACCATCTGTGATCAAAATAATCGAGTTGGTTCCTTCTGTTGAGATAAAATCACCCGCCGATAAAAATAACGAGTAGGCTATTGGTGTATATCCTTTAGGGACAATATTATTTAAGGCATTTTTAACATTATAGCCTGAATTTTTAGAAATGGAAACTTCCAGCTTGGAGTCTTTACAATCATGTGCCGCTCTCGGACTTTGATGGCCAAATACCCGAATACCAATTTCAACCTCCGGGTCTTCTTTTTGAATACTGTCTATGGTTTTTACGACTAATTTTTTGGCAACTTCCCATTTATTTGTCCCTTTCCAGGGGTCTAACATACTACCACTGCCATCTAATAAAATTAAGATGCGCTTCGCACTTCCGGCCGTAGTTGTTTGGGCAGAAAGGGAAAATCCTAAAAACAATAAGCATACAACAATGATGTTTCTCATCTTGGCTTACCCCGTAATCCTTATAAAACGATGATTTTTAAGGTTTTATTGGGCTTTTCATAGTTTGAACCAATGCAAATAAACAAAAATGCTGCCGTTTTTAAGGATTTGCACTAAAATTAGAGTTAACAGCCTCGTTATGAGGTGTATAGTTTTTTGTAGATGTACGACTTAGCCAAATATTCCGGGCTCAGAGAAAGGTTATTTATTCAGTCACAAATACCTGTCTGGTATAGATTGATTCAAGTTGAGTTATGCTAACAAAATAGTTCCCTTCAGGTAAGTCTACAGTGATTTTTTCTGAAGATGTAATCACTCGATTAAATATATTTTGACCAAGTGTATTATAAATGTTTAC
>DAORKJ010000101.1:0-12573 GCA_035439505.1 Chitinophagales bacterium | reverse complement strand
TTGCGCGAATAATTGCCCGAAGGCAGATATGAATAATATTGTGAATATGATATATATTCTGTTCATTTATTAATATCTGCAGCCGGTTTAACAATTTGCATTTTAGAAAGCACTTCGCTTTTTTCTTACCAACCTCTAACGGTTTGCCTAGGTGCTGTTAGCTGTAGTTTTTTATTCCAATGAATGAAATAATTTTGTCTTTGGTGTCCCATAAGTTACAGTAGTTCTTTGTTCCCCTTTGGCGAAATTTTCTCTTTGTTCTAGCTCTGCTTTGACTTCAGTCTCCACGCCTTTGAGAGCAACCTTTATGAGCTTAATTAATTCTAATGTAATGTTATTTTTAAACTGTTCATCAAACCCAACTGTCCCATTAAATGCTTGATATGTTTTAAAATTAAAAAAGGTTTGCTGATTTCTTTGGTGGTAAGGGGTTAGCTCCTTTCCTATTTCCTTAAATATTAGGGGTGGTTCGTCCATGTTTATTTTAACAAATACACTTAAGAACATAGCCAATAGTGAGATTTCAGCAAAAGAGTTTTCATCATTTGAAAACTTAACTAGGATAAACATTGGCCTTGGAAAACCTTTGGAAATATCGCTTTCTAGTTTATAAACATAATTCTTGACAGCTTGTTTTTGTCTCATTTCCCTGTCGGTGTCAAAAAAAAATAATTTAGATTTTTCAATTCTATGTATAAGTCCGATTGTTTTAATTTTTTGAAAGCACTCATCTATTATTTTATCGATACTTTCTGAAATTTGTTTTTTTCTTTCATTCTTTTCTTGATTACTGCGAGTTATTTTTTCTATTTCCTCGAATTTAGTTTTATGGCTACTTGTCATTGATAGAATATCTTCGAATTCTTTGTCTATGCTTGATATTCCGTCAGGGTTGAAGGAACAAAAGTCTAGTATTCGTTTGTTGGAATTTACTGCTAATCTTTTATTCCAATCTTTAATAAGTAAGTCTCTTGATAATTGTATTGTTGAAAATGGCAAAGTTTCATTTGATATTATTGGCGCATCTTCCTTAATTGCAAGAACTAATTTCGAATAGGGATTGTAGTCATGAAAAAGCTCTTTTTTGGTGATTAAATCATGCATAAGGCCGCCTATTTGATAAAGATTTACTGCTTTCCATCCGTTTAAGGAATCTTCTTCTGTTCGAAGTAAAAATTCAGGTGGAGCATATCTTAAAGTGCCAACAAATTGCTTTTCATCTTGGTCACTTTGAGAAGGAACACCAATAAGTTTTAATACGCCCAAATCCATCAGAATGATTTCATTGGCTTTACTTATCATAATATTTTCAGGTTTTATGTCTCTATGTACAATTCCCTTCAGCAAAAGTTCTTCAGTTATAGTGAATATAGTCTGAACGACTTTTTGAATAATTGTATTATCATAATTTTTTTCGATGATAAATTCTTTCAAATTCAAACCATCAATGTATTCCATGATGATATAATAATACTCGTCAGCGTCAATTTGAGATTTACCCCCATCAATGATTTTTATGAGGTTAAGAATTGTGTGTCCTTTAAGGCTAATTTCTTTTTCTATTCTTGATTCTTGTATTTCGTGCCCAAAACGTTCGATTAACTCGTTATCAAAAATTTTTATAGCAAATTCATTACCAGAATTGTCTTTAGCCTTAAATACGGCTGCGGACTTACCATTATTAATAAGGTTAATAATCTCATAGCCTAAAAAGTCTTTGCCTTTAAGCGTTTCTTCTATTTTTTTTGCTTTGTATCCGTCCATAAAAATTACAGCTAACGTTTTTGCGCCAAACACATGTTAGGCGTTTGTGGTTTTTTCTTCGCCATTCTTTACAATGAATTTTGCTCGTTCATAAAGTTCGTCAAAAGTCAATATTTCTGGATTAGTTTGATTTTGTCTAAACAATTCAAAAGAGCTGAATTTATCTTCATTCACACCGTTTTCCGTTATAAATTCTTTTAAGTGTCCAATTACAACAAAAGATTTGGGTTGATAAATGAATATCTGTTCTCCTGTTAAATTACCAATCTTGTCTTTTATTTCAACTTTTGTACTTAGTTCGTTAACTGATTTTTGTACAGATTTCTGTGTTTGAGCTATTGCTCCTGCAAGTTCGTCTGAAATAGCCCATGATTCTCCACGATATGGGTCATTAACTTGTTTTAATAAGTCTTTTTTGTGTGTTTTTATTTCCCCAAAACAAAATGAATTTATTAATCCTCTTGTCTTCATTAAAGCATCAATTCTTTTTCCCGAATTATTGAAGTCAAATCCTGTCACTACTTGTTCCAATTTTTTGTCTTGAAGGGGTGAATTAAAAATGTAATTTAAACCATACCCAAAAATCCAAGTGTTATTTTCAAAAAAGTCTTGCCAAACATATTCATCACCTATTTGCTTGTTAAAGCTTTTTTTAGTTGAATTAAAAAACTCTTCATTTTCTAACAGGTTTTTAAACTTTTCTAATTGTTCTTTTCTGTATACCAAATTTTGGATTTCATGTGTCGTAATGTTGTTTTTAATGATTTCTCTAACAAGCTCAGGATTCTTTAATATTAAGTCAACAGCTTGTTCCTTTGTTAATACAATTTCATTTAAGAAACTATCATCAAATTTTTCTCCAGATTTATTGGTAATTGGAAGAAGTCCAATATTTCGAATAAAATTGAATAAGGTTGATATTTCGTCACCTTGAAATGTGAAATAAGTATTGTGTGGCGTTCCGGTGTCTGTTGTAAATTTCTGTATTGTAAGAGTTGTAATTCCTCGTGTGTCTTCGTAAAATTTAGCTTTAATTTCTTGTCTGCCACCAGGGGTTATGCGTAAGGCAATTTGTTTTCCGTCTTTTATAAATTTATGGTCTTCGATGTTTTCAATGATTTTAGAAACAATACGAAATGGTCTAATTTTCTCTTCAAGGTCTCCCTTCTCGTTTTTGCTTAAAAATTTCTCGTCCAATGCACGACTCAGATATACTCTATCTGTGCGCTTATTAGTAAAATAATCATATTCTGTTGGTTCTTCTTTCATCGGATTGTTATTTTAACATAACGCCTAACTTGATTATTTGAGATGTGTTACCTAAATACCTTCTCAAATTCTACTTCAGCGGTGTGAATTGAGTAGGTTTACCTTTTAAAACTACCTCATATTTTTAAAATTCATCCATTTAATAGTCAAAGAATAATTTGAATTTAATCTTGAATATTTTACCACCCTCAACACATTCAACCCACATATATCTTGCAAGCCACTTATCCACTAAAGCTAAATGCTTATTAGTATTTTAATAAATTACTGCTTCAAATTCACGGAAAACCGTTAATTTTAGAAATGTCACATTTTAAAATTATGAGACTAATAAAATCAATACCTTCGGGAAAAAGGAGGGCGTTTTTAGGCATTTTACCTTGTCACACTGAGGTAAAAGTTGTTTTTTGTACTGCAAAAAGTCAACTTCAGTTAAAAATAAAACATTTTTCCTTCTAAGCTTAGTATGTTGCAGCAAAAAAACACCTTCACATCAGTGAAAGCACCAAACCATTTCATTCCATTATTATTTCAAAAGTTGATCTCGCCAGGGGACGCGCTGAAGTAGAATACAAAGTCCATCCCTGCTTTTGCAAATACTTTTGTTGCTTGCAGGCGTATTAGAGAAATTCAAAATAACAAATGAGAAAATAAATTTACCGTAAAAGTTGTCAAATTGCTTCTGCCGGCCTATTTTCTTCAACCAATTTCTTGCAAAGTGACTGAATGTTTTTTACGTAAGAATTCATTTGCTTTCGTTTATACACTAAAATATATGAAGGATGATGAATGGGAATAAAGTGAATACCGTTGATATAAAAGGAGCAGTACTTAAAATTATCAGGGAAAGAAATATTTCTTACGCCGAATTTTTTCATTACAAAACTGGCTGTTTGTTTGCCTAGCAGAAAAACTGCTGTTGGAGTTAATATCTCCATTTCATACTCAAAATTTGGAAAACACTTTTCCATTTCATGTTCAAATGGATAACGGATTTTTCCTTTCTCTGTGTTGAGGGGAACACATTTTACAATGTTTGTTTTGTAAAATTGAATTTCCTGCTTTAATGGATTTTCTATACAGTCTATAAGTGATCCCGATGGAGTTAAGGGAGATAATGGCTGAGGTACGATTCCTTCTTCAAATAGAACTGCGGAAAGGCCAACCCAGAAAATATGAGATGTTTCAGCTTTTTCATACGCAGGCTGCTGATGTAAATACAGCCCACATGCCTTACAGATTTTATTAGAGCATGGCTTGATTTTTTTCCTCAAGTCCAGCGAAGATTTTACCGTCATTCAAGTTAATTGTGCGGTAAATATAATCATGAAGTACCTTATCATCAACTTTTGAGTAGTTGCCGCTATGGAAATTAAACTGCAAACGCCCTACAAGCTCCGATAGTTCTTGATTTGGTTGAACCGGCTGAACTAAAAGGTTATTGCCCTTTAATTCAAGGTCATGGTATATTTGAGTGCCATGATACGGCCTGTATTGGAAAACACTGGTACGGAAATTTACTCCATTTAATATTGATTTTTGTTTTAATTTAACTGCTAATTGAAAGGTCATCTCCATGTCTTCTTTAGTTTCATCTGGAAAGCCATAAATGAAATACCCTTTCATGTTAATACCGGTTTGAAGAACCTTTGTTAAATTATTTAGAATTGCATCTACATTTTTTGTCTTTTTTATTTCGCCTAGTATTTTTGGTGATCCGGACTCTATACCTATGAATAATTCAATGCATCCGCTTTTCTTCAAGTCATTCATCATATTGGCATCAACGTTATTGAATGTCATAACATGTGCCATTGATCTCCATTGTAAGGAAAATTTAGAAAATACATCTATTGCTTTTTGTACAGTTGAATTAGTTTTAAGGAATAAATCATCTAGCACCCTTATTGAGTTTACAGAGGGATACTTTGTTATAATTTCAGTTAGTTCTTCAACAATAGATTGCTCTGATTTTTCCCTTACACTATAATCTTTGTTAAGAGTTCTTGCTGCTGCACAAAATGTGCAGTTGTATATACATCCCCGGCTAGTTACAATATTGGCTTCAATAAAGCCTAATGGATGTACCACAGGTTCATTTAAGAAAAAACTGCGGTCAAGAGGAACATCAGAAATGTCCTTTACTTCATACCTTGACTTAGCATCTACAAGAAATACACGCCTATTACCTTCAACCAATATCGGTAATTCTTTAAGATTATCTTTTACAATATCCAAAGTTATTAGCTCCCCATCCCCAGTGACTATATCAATACTATTAAAGGTTGACCATTTAAGTATTTCTTTATGCAACTGCTTTGTTGAAAGTCCTCCAATGATAAAATGGGTTTTAAAATTAATTGCCTCAACAAATTCTTTTACTAATTCATAGTTGGTAGTAAAAATGTTAGTAGCTATGTAATCTGGTTTTACAGCAGTAATAGTATCTATTAATTCAGTCATTGGTATACGTTGGTGAACAGCATCAATTAGTTCCACTTCAATCCCATTCTTTTGTAAAACGGTAGCAATATAGCCCAGTCCAATTGGAGGGAGAGAATCCTCGTCATAAAGAGTATTCTTTTCTCTGAAAAGTGGTGAATTAATGATAACTGCTTTCATAATTAATTGTTTCCGTTATAAATAGCTATATAGCTACCTAGGTCAGCTTTTGCTGGTCGCTGTGCTAAAGCCCATGCCAATTCCCAAATATTATTATACAATGCCCCATTAGAATTTGCTGTATCAGTCTCCAGTGATTGATAAATGCCAGTTTTTATCTTGGTGTACATTAATAATTTGGTTACTCCTTGTACTTGAATAATCCGTCCTCTTACTTTTAAGTCAGCGGTTTCGGGTTCGTAAAATCTTAGCTCGACATACGGCATTTCAGGTAATATTTTACCATATCTAATTTTCTGTATTTGGGTATGTGGTGTTTCGCACAGAATTGATACTTTTTTGAAAGCGAGAGACTTTAAATGTGTGTATTGACTATTATTGTCTATTTCAGATGGAGAATTACCAAAGAAGTTTAAGTCACCACCAAACAATTTGATATCATTTTTGTCCGCGTTTGATGTAAACTTATTTACAGGGGTGTCCAATTCTGTGGATTTAAAAATATTTTTAAAGAATAAAAATTTATTTGTTGCTAACCACAAAAGAATACTTAACACAAATGTTGCAATTAAAACACCTATCGAAAATGAATCCATTTGATTCCAGTACATAACACTAACTATTAAGCATGTCAAAGCTGAAACAATCGAATAGCCGTAGAAAAAATAATGAAGTTTATTGTTTTCCTTTGAGGCAAAAATCTTACTTCTAAGAACTCCAAGTAAAGCTCCAAGTGAAATAGATCCACAGGTTAAAATGATTTTTATTAAATTATCCATAAAGTCGATTTTATCCATAAGATTATTTTTAACTATTAAGTAAATTATCCATTAATTTATTTATTTCCTTCAAAGGTGCTCTTTGATTAATTGTTTCATATAAATTCAACTTTGCTATTGCACTTTCCTTTGTCATTAATTCCAATCTATATAACTCAGCAATTATCCAAATAATACCCCTTACTGTTATTCCTTCTTTTAAAGAAGCCTTACGTAAACTGCCATCAGAACTGTAAACAATAGCATTTTTCCTTATTGCCAATTCGAGCACAGAACTATCAGGTAAACTTAATCCGGGATATTCCTCATTAATTTTGGTAATTACCTCAAATGTACCGTCATCATCAATCCTAAGTTTACCGTTATTAATAAATCTTGAGACGGCATCCCATTGCTGCTCATTCGTAATTTCGCCAATCACCTGTGATGTAGTGAATGCATCTACCTCTAGTTGAAAAAAATCTTCCAGCAGATTCAGGTCAACCAAGTCGAATAGGATGCAGGCATCTTTAATTACTATTTCTCTTTTATCTGACACCGGCAAATCCTTTTCTTAGTTCGTTAACACTTACATTCCAAAGAGCAGCAGCTTTACTTAAACTTATAAGTTCTTCTGCTAACGCCCGGTTAACCAATTGATCAAAATTTCTAGATTTTTCTTCACCCTTATAAACTCCGGGTTCTTCTTTAGCTCCGTAAGTTTTGCTCATATACACGATCCAACGATGATAATAATTTTCAGTTATAATTTCTAGTTCTTTTAGTCTGTGCACAATAGCCCTGATGGAAATACCGAAATATTCTTTTATTGCAATCAATTCTTCTATTCTGATATAGCTCCTTTTTCCTGAACCTATTTGTTTCAGCAACATTTCAGTTGGTATAAGAAAACAGCTTGAAAAAAAATGGCAATATTTTTCTAATTCTTTTGTGTTATCAAGAATTTGTTTTTCCAGTTTTAGCAATAGATGAGCAAGTTCGTGTGTTATAGTAAATCTTATCCGCTCTATTGATTTTTTTCGGGTGTTTACAACAACAACTGGGATGCCGGTAGAAGTAAATACTGCAAGCCCATCAATATCATCAACATCGTCAATTAATAATATTTTAATGCCCTTTAGCTCCAGCATTTCAATAATATTAGGAATAGGGTCAGTACCTAAATTCCATTCTTTTCTTAATTGGTTGGCAGCAACTTCAACATCGCTTTTCTTAGTTATTTTAATATTTTGCAATGGGTTTCTAAATGGAGTCGCTGCTTCAAGAATACCCTCAATTTCAAGGTATCTTTCAACATAATCTCTCACTTTTTCTACAATTGAATCTTCACTCTTTTTCGACAGGCTTGCTTTTTTTCTAAAAAGTATTTCCCCAAGTTCTACTTGCTGTTTTTTAAAAAAGTAATCAGGCTTAACCTTTAGGGTGCTTGATATGGCAACCAATACATCACTCGAAGGATTCATTTGCCCCATTTCATACTTATTCAAAGCTTGCTTAGATACTTTATTTTCTAAAGCGTCAGCAAGTTCTTGAAGGGAGAATCCAGCCATTTTTCTGGCTAATTTTAGCCTGTTCCCAAAAATGTTTTCTACTACCTTTTCCATGATTTTAGTTTATTGTTGACAAAAGTATAAAAAAACTTTAAAATGTCAACCTTATGTTGATGTTTTTTTAGTCTATATTCTAATTGAATTAAGTCCTTACCTTCCGAAATATTCAATGGGAAATAAAATGTTTATGGAATTGGATGTTTGAATTGACAGGTTATTAACGCAGTGTAGCCAACAATATATTTGCGAAAATTCACAATTCACATAATGCCACTTTAGGTTCAATAAATCATATTTTATCAATATAAAACTTATATTTTATTAGAAATAAAAAATGATATGAGTAGCCCAAAACCGCTTTAGCCAGTTGTAATAGCGCCTCAAAAGTTTAACCTAGCCTGGGGCGCAGCAGAAAGCCCGCAGGAGCCGGAACGGAGTGGAGGTGACGAGGACTTGGAGCGGAGAACCGGTTGTGATTTTATTGGCGTAGATGATGTTCATGCTCCAAATTCAGGAAATTACCATATTGTCGAGCAGTCGCACGCCGTCGACTATTACGGCTGTGATGATGACTATTCGGTGGGCAGGGGTTTCGGGGGTTATGGGTTTTAGGTTGTCGGCGTTGAGTAATAGAAAATAATCAACATTAAAACCTTCGATGGTGTTGAGGGCGGCCGTTGCAGCTTGTTGAATTTCTTTCGGGGTAAGTATATTGACCATAGCTGCGGCATATTGTAAACTGGCGTAAATGGCTCCTGCTTTTTGGCGAATTTGGGGGTTTAGGCGGACATTGCGTGAACTCATTGCCAAGCCGTGGGGTTCGCGGTAAATGGGGCACATCACCAATTCTACCGGCATTTTGAGGCTATTGATGAGTTGCGTCAGGATGAGGCATTGCTGAAAATCTTTTTGTCCGAGAAACAAAATATCGGGGCGGGTAATCTCCAATAATATCTTCACCACCTGGGCTACACCGGCGAAATGTCCCGGCCGGCTTGCACCTTCTAATTCAAGGTCGAGACCGGCGAGATCAAATTTATCGGTCACTTGGGTAACCGGTCCATATATGTCGCTGGCTTCGGGTAGGTATAAAATGTCGCAACCCGCGGCTTCCAGCATGCGGATATCCTGTTCAATTGGTCGCGGATATTTTTCTAAATCTTTGGGGTCATTGAACTGGGTCGGGTTCACAAAAATGCTTACAATCGTAATATTCGCGCGCTTTTTACTGGCTTCAACCAGCGAAATATGCCCCTGATGAAGGGCTCCCATGGTGGGAACAAAGCCTATTTTGGCCCCTTCAGCCTTCAATTGGTTGCTAATAGGGGTGAGTTGGTTGCGTAGTTTTATTATCTGCATGCTTAGTGTTATAAGGGTTTTCGGTCGTTTTAAGGTTACTTTAACAAAGTCCAAAATCGAGTTGCATAAGTAAATTCTAAACTATATTTTGTAATTTTGCAGCTTCAAAATTAAACTTCTGAGCAGACTTAGGAAGTATACACTTCGCAAAATAACCTAACAGTCAAGTAACAAGTGAAATATGGACAAGAAAAGAGTGTTGATTATCACCCAGGAAATGCAGCCTTACCTAAACGGGACAGATATTGGGGATATCGCAAGAGAACTACCACAATACGTTCAAGATAAGGGAAATGAGATTAGGGTTTTGATGCCTCGTTACGGGGTGATAAATGAACGTCGTCACAGATTACATGAAGTTGTGCGTTTAAGTGGTATGAATATCATTTTGAACGATGACGACTATCCGCTGATAATCAAAGTGGCTTCAGTGCCGGGTGCAAGAATGCAGGTGTATTTTCTCGATAACGACGATTTGTTTAAACGCAAATACGTGTTCCACGATGAAAACAATAATTTTTATGAGGATAACGCCGAACGTATGGTGTTTTTCTGTAAAGCAGCACTTGAAACAGTAAAAAAATTCCAATGGGCACCGGATATTATCCATTGCCATGGTTGGATGACAAGTTTGATACCGTTATACATTAAAACAGCTTATAAAAACGAACCGGTATTCCAGAACTCAAAAGTGGTTTACTCTATGTATAATGGTGCTTTTGAAGGTAACCTTTCTAAAGAAAAATTTTTAGAAAAAGCACCAATCAGCGCTATGGTTGAACCTGAGCATCTTAATGCGTATAAAGAATATAACCACCTTGGCCTTAGCAAAGGCGCAGCAACTTATGCCGACGGTGTTATTATAGGCAGCGGAGAAATTGACAAGGATATCAGCAAGTTTCTCAAATCGCAGGGTAAACCTGTGCTTGAATTTACACAGGAAGAATACCTGGATAAATACGCTGAATTTTATGACAATTTAGCTCCAATAATTTCAAAATAAATCCGTTATAGGCAGGATGAACAAGGCAGTGTTTCTATTGATTGGCGGGTTGATTGTATTAACAGCATCGTGCCGGAAAGATAATTTTATAGGTGAAGAACTACTTCCGGAAGAAGATTTCTTAAACTCAGCGAGGATCGATACGTTTACGATGATAACCTATACGGATATCGACGATTCTATTGTAACAAGTCAAAATCCTTTTTATGCACTTGGCAGCATGCAAAGTGATATTTACGGAAAATCTACAGCCGGTATTTTCGCACAACTTTTATTGCCGGCAAACAATTTGTTTTTTGGCGATAATGCAACAGTTGACTCAGTAGTTTTAACTTTAGATTATGCGAGTTATTATGGTGATACTTCAGCAACACATTGTGTGTCTGTTTACCGTATGACAGAGCCATTGTATAATAACAGAAATTATTATTCCAATCAAAAATTTCATTACATGCCAATTCCAATTGGTAAAAAGAATGAATTTAAAGCAAATAATCGCGACAGTGTTGTTTTAGCAGATGGTTCAGAATGGGAACCACATTTACGCATTAATTTATTTGATGCATTCGGACAAAATATTGTAAATCTTGATTCTGCTATTTTAGAAAACGATACTGCTTTCTTACAATATTTACAAGGCTTATATATTGCCGCTGATACATTAACCGATGGTTATTCACGCGGGATGATGTATTTCGATATGTCGAGTGATATAACCGGTGTTAGAATTTATTATAAAAATAGTGAAGCCGATTCGTTAAGCGTATTATTTCCGTTTGATGGTGTTAAAACAAATTATTTTAAAAACACCTATCCGGAAGCTTCACAAGCATATAATGCAATTGTAAATCCGGATACTACCAATGGTGAAGCATTTACTTATGTAAAAGGATTTACCGCTATGCGCACCATGATTAAACTGCCAACACTTACTAATTTAAAAGATGTTTCTGTAAACAAAGCAGAATTAATTTTTACGGCAACTACCGATGATGGTCGTTTTTTTAATGCGCCTCCTAAATTAATTTTATTACCACAGGATTCTACCGGACATAATTCCTATTATTTCGCATTATACAGTGAAGAATATTTTTCTTCTATAGTAGATGACAATTTCGGCGGAACGGATATTGGTGGTACAATTGTGGAAACTGTTTCGGAAGAAACCGGCAGAACATTATATCAATATAAATTTATCATTACACGACATGTGCAGGAAATGCTGGAGGGGTCAATCGACAACTACGGATTTGCTTTATCATGTATTCCCGGAAATCGTATCCCTAATGCAGTAACTTTAGGTGGAATTAATTCACCAAGAGCGAGCTTTAAACCTTATCTCTCGATTACATACACAACGATAAACAAATAACATCATGTGTGGTATAGTTGGTTACATTGGGCATCGTCAGGCTTACCCGGTTATCATTAAGGGCCTGCATAGATTAGAATATCGCGGTTACGACAGTGCCGGGGTAGCATTAATTAACGGCGACTTGCGCGTTTATAAAATTGCAGGCAAAGTTTCTGAACTCGAAAAAGAAACTGAAGACAAAAATGTAGAAGGCACTTGTGGCATCGGTCATACCCGATGGGCAACACATGGTGAGCCAAATACAAAAAATGCACATCCACATGTAAGTGAAAGTAAAAATTTAGCCATTATTCACAATGGTATTATAGAAAATTACGCTTCTCTAAAAACAGAATTAATAAAAAGAGGTCATCAGTTTTTATCTGATACCGATACAGAAGTTTTAATCCATTTAATTGAAGATATTCAGCTCAACGAAAAAACAGATTTAGTTGAAGCTGTTCGTATTGCATTAAATCAGGTAATTGGCGCTTACGCAATTGTAATTGCATCGAAAGATGAACCTGATATGTTAATTGCGGCGCGCAAATCTTCTCCTATGGTTGTTGGTATTGGAGAAGGAGAATTTTTTATTGCTTCTGATGCATCTCCATTAATTGAATATACGCGCAACGTAGTGTATTTAAATGATGAAGAAATTGCAGTTGTTCGTCGCAATCAGGAGTTGGTAATTAAAACAATTCACAACGAAACAATTACACCTTACATGCAAAAATTGCAAATGCAATTAGACATGATTGAAAAAGGTGGATACGATCATTACATGCTCAAAGAAATTTATGAGCAACCTAATTCAATAATGGACAGTATGCGCGGTCGTTTAATTGGCAGCAAAAACGCAATTGTTTTAGG
>DAORKJ010000100.1:0-12626 GCA_035439505.1 Chitinophagales bacterium | reverse complement strand
TAGTAATCTATTGTTGGAATTAAATTACTGCCATTTTCATAATCGTAAATTTGTGCTGTTTTAAAAGCAACTTCATCAACACCAATTTCTTTACCTAATTTTTTTACATCTTCAATTTGGTGTTCGTTAGGCTTTACCACTAAAAATTGAAAAATAACAAAAGGTGTATTTGATTTCAATTCTTTTTTCCACTTAACAATATTTCTCGCTCCTTCTAAAACCTTTTCCAAATTACCACCTACACGATATTGCTGATAAACATCCTGCGTAGTTCCATCAATCGAAATAATTAATCTGTCCAACCCGCTTTCGATGGTTTTTTTTGCCATTTCATCATTTAAATAATGCGCATTGGTAGATGTTGCCGTATATATCTTTTTATTATTGGCATATTTCACCATGTCCAAAAAATCGGGATTTAAATAAGGCTCTCCCTGAAAATAAAAAATCAAATAAGTTAAGTCTTTGCCTAATTCATCAATAGTATCTTTAAAAAAATCGCGTTTGAGCATACCGGTAGGCCTGGTAAAACTGCGCAAACCACTTGGGCATTCGGGGCAACGTAAATTGCAGGAAGTTGTTGGTTCAAATGAAATAGAAATAGGTAGACCCCATTGTACGGGTTTTTTCACCATCATACTATAGTAATACGACGATATCACTTTAGTCATATTCCAAACCCTTCTGGGGGTCATTTTGGAGGCGTAATTCAGTGAATCGGTTAAACTAAATGGCATGATTGATTATTTGTTGTATGATGGCCCTCTCAGGTTATCTTCAAAACCTTCTAATGAGTGAAAATAGTTCAGTTCAATGTTACATTTTCTTTTGTCATCGGAACTGATATCATAACAAAAATCAAGAATTTCGGTAAAAACCTCCGGAATACGGTAAGATCTTTTAATGGTGCTGCGTTCTTTATCGCCATCGTACCAAAACATTTGAAGTGTTTGGCAATAATTACATTTTATTGGGGTAAAGGGCTGACTGAGCAGTTCATCGTTGAATTGTTTCATGTATGCCATTATCATTTTAAATTCTTGTGGCTGCACATTAAAACAATAGGTATTAGAATCGAGACTGCTTAACATTAATTGAAACGACGAGCTGTTTTCGGTAATATGAAAAGATACCACATTATAGTTGCCGTCAAAAAACATGAAATCAATAAATCGTTCATTATAGGAACGGAAGGTGATAGGTGGACCTATTATAGTATCGGTTCCAATAATCGTTAAGCTATCATCCCCAATAACATAATTTGAATCAACTCCCAAAGTTGAACTTTGAGCATGAATATTATTCGCTAAAATAGCTGCAAAAACAATAATCGCAATTTTTAATCTCATGATTTTTATAACTGTTCAAATTGTTTCAAAAAGCGCAGATCGTTTTCCGTAAACAATCTGATATCATTTATTTTATATTTTAAAATAGCCATACGCTCGAGGCCAAAACCAAATGCAAAACCTGTATATTTTTCAGAATCGATTCCGCAATTTTCTAATACCACCGGGTCTACCATTCCACATCCTCCAATTTCAACCCATCCTGTGTGTTTACAGATTGCGCAACCACTTCCGCCACAAACGAAACAACTTACATCCATTTCAGCACTTGGCTCGGTGAATGGAAAATAACTGGGACGTAAACGAATTTTTGTTTGCGCTCCGTATAATTCCTGAGCAAGATAAAGGAGTGTTTGTTTCATATCGGCAAAGGTTACCCCTTCGTCTATATACAATAATTCTATTTGATGGAATGTGCAATGCGCGCGTGCTGATATAGTTTCATTGCGATAAGTTCTGCCAAGAGCCACAATACGCACAGGAGGTTGTTTACCAGATTTGGTGAGTTCTTCCATTACTCTAATCTGCACATTAGAAGTATGTGTGCGCAATAATACAGCAGGGTTAACCTGCACATAAAACGTATCCTGCATATCGCGGGCAGGATGGTCTTCCGGCATTCCAAGGGCAGTAAAGTTGTGCCAATCGTCTTCAATTTCAGGTCCATCAATAGCCGTATATCCTATTTTGGTAAAAATGGCCATTAACTCGTCTTTCATTAAAGTAATTGGATGTCGGGCGCCGGGAGCGGTTGTATTGGCAGGCATACTGATATCGATATTGCCTGTGGTTGTGTTCCCTGCATTTTTATAAACAACCTCCAATTCAGCAAAACGTTGTTCTGCCAATTGTTTGAGCTCGTTTACTTTTTGTCCGAATTCCTTTTTCCGTTCATTGGGTACATTTTTAATTTCTGCAAAAACATCTTTCAATACGTTTTTAGTACCCAAAAATTTAATTCTGAATTGTTCAAGTTCTGCGGCATTTGCGACAGGAAACGCCTTGACATCCGTCATCAGCGATTCTATGGCAGCAAATTGATCCTGTAAGCCTTCCATGCGGGCAAATTTACGAAAAAAGTAACGAGGCTGAAGGTGGCAACTCGCAAGGACGCTTTTGCTGAACTATTTAATGTCTTCCAGCTTGATATTGGGTGGTATGCCCTGTGGAAATCTGGCAAACATATTTAATTGTTCGTAGGGTAGATGTTTTTCCTTATAGGTGAATTCATTCTCCGCATTGCCGGTAATTATTGAAGTAACCAAAATATTAACAGGCATTGTAATAACCAATAGAAACCCATGTGAAATAGTTGCTAAAGCATAGGTTGGAATTGCCCATCCGTAATGGTATCCTTCCGCATATCTTACAAGATATCTTTGTATTTCACTTCTAGGAATTTCGCGACACAAATGGGTAGCGTCACTTCTTACAATTATTTTGGTAGAATCAACTGCAATAAGTTCGCCCTGAATAATTGCCTGGGCTTTAAAGCGGTATACTTTAATATTAGCTCCGTATTGACTGCTGGGGATATTTTCTGCTTCCGGTAAATAATGTGGCGTAGCACAACTGCACAATAATGAAATGGCAATAGCGAAAATAATTAAGTTAGTTTTCATAATAGGAAAAATTTTCAGTATCAATTTTTGAATTCCAAAAATCAGCTTCCATACCTGTTTCGTATTTTTTATAATTAGCTGCTTCCATTTTTAAATATTTTTTTGGATTAAACAGCATGGTATGCAACATTTGCAGGTCTTTATCTTTTATCCAGTGCGAACGCATCCACTCGAGATAATATCCTTTTGAATATAAAAATAATTCATAGTCGGTATCTTTTTCAGGTAATTGAAATTGCATAGTAAAGGCATCTCCCGGCATCGAGATTAAATATGCCGAAGTATCGTTCAGATTATTTAATGCGTGTTCATCGGCTACACCTTTATTGAATATAGCTGTTGGGCTTATTGACAATGGAGTTACGGTTGACATAATATTCGTTAATGCTACATTATCAATACGCCAAAGTCCTTTATTTAAAACAATTTTAATTTTTGGATTGGTATTTTTTTCTTTGTTATTAATTTTTATTATTTGCTGATTAACTGCAATAGGTCCTGTTTCAAATAAACCAGATTGTAATTCCCATTTTTTATCAGATTCAATCCACAAATAAACATCAATATCACCTAGTTCTTTTTTAATTCCGCCACTTAATTGTTGTTTAATATTTTCGTCAGACTCCAATAAAGCAAACATATCGCCAACCTGGTCGCCCATATAACCCATTGCTGAATATATAAAATAGGTGGTCATGAGTGTTTGTCTGAAATTAATTACCAGTCCCAAATCTTGTTGTGTATCTACCTGTTTAAAATCGATAATAATGGATTCCTTAGCACTTAAATTATTGTCATCAGCGCCGGAAAATCGTTCCTGTAAATCTTTTGCAGATAATAAGTTGGTGATATCACCTTCCTGAGCAAGCGCCTGGGTTGGTTTGTAAAAATTTTCACAGACAAAAAATTCGTTTTTCGCGCTTTGGTAAACGGTCTGATTATTTTTTTTAGGCACTGCAAGCAATTTGACATCATTTACGCAATGTGTTTCTAGTGCTTCATTTTTCATGGTAATACTAAAATTACCATCTATAATTTTAGTATTGTTTAATGCATCAATATCAAAGTATTCCATACTTGGTGCAATGGCATTTGAAAAACCTTCGGCATCGGCATAATGAAAATTTTGATCAGGTTGCAAATAAAAGGTAGGACAGGAACCGAAGCACGCTTTAGGTGTGGTTATACAAAATACACCAAGGGCAAGATCAGCACTTGCTAATATACTTAGTGCGGCGATTCTGTCTGATTCATTTTTATTCAGCTTCGTATTGGTTTCGAAAATAGCCACACTGTCGATTGGAATTATTAGCTCTCCTTCAAAAATGAGGTGTCTGTTAAAATCATATTTTACACCCGAACCTGAAACCGTCTTTTGTTTATTATCTATTTTCCAGTTATTCGTTAATATACACACATCCCCATTTTTAATATGCGCCTTTAAAAAAGGTTGCATAGGCAGTAAAGAAGTTGCATGTATCAAACTATTTGCATCACGATAATTGGAACGGAAATAATGTTTGTTACAAGCTAATAATCCAAATAAAAAAATAAAAGTGAAAGTGTAAAAGATGCGCTTCCGGGTTTGCATTGTTATTCGTTTTAATAAAATCGCATTAACATAAAACAAGCGTTAATAGATAAAGCTACAAAATAAATCACAAAGTTGGTTTGATGATAATAAACCAACGATTATGGGCAAAAAAAAACGGCTGCTAATAAAGCAGCCGTTTCAAATATATTAATTGTAATTATTCAACTACAAATTTTTCTGAGTAGTTTGATTTACCATTGCTGATAACAACAAAGTAGAAGCCAGCTTCTAATGATTGGATGTTAACATCAATCATATTTTCACCTGGAGTTACAGCAGCAATTGATTCACCAACCTGACGGCCGAGGATATCAACAACTTTAACAGTAACATTCATATCTTCCTGAACGCTGAAGTAATCAACAGTAACCATATCACCTGTAGCAGGGTTAGGGAATACACCAAGAATTGAGTTATTCCATTCATCTTCAACTAAAGCTGAAGTGCCATCATCTTTCCAGTTTGTAGAACGAACTGAAATTAATAAATCATAGCAATCGCTTGTGTTGAATGCTCCTGAATAACCATAAACCTGAACATAACGAGTTCCAGCGCTACCAATGTTCCAAATAATTTGTTCATCTGTAGTACCACCGTTTTCAGAAACACCTTTTTGAACTACAGATTGGTTATATAATTTAACATCGTAGTCAGCAGGTAATGAAGTCAGGTTAATTTTAATTTTAGTATTAGCACCTGTAGTAGTGAATTTAAACCAATCTTTATCAGTTGAACTAGCAATTAATTCCTGATAAGTAGTACCTGGAGTTAATGTAATAGCAGTTCCTGAAGTATTGTTTGGTTCGTAGTTGTCAACGCAAGTTGCACCACCACCAGTAGTAGTAAAGTTTGTAGAAGCAGAGTAAGCACTTGTAGTACCACCGCTACATACAGTTTGTACTTGCCATTCGTAAGCAGTACCTGCAGTTAAGCCGGTAACAGCTTTAGAAGTTGTAGCAGAAGTTGTAGTAGTCCAAGTTGCAGCAGCAGTAGCTTTATAACGAACGTTATAGCTAGTAGCACCAGCAGCAGCAGTCCAGTTAAAGGTAGCTGAAGTTGTAGCAACTGAAGTAGTATTCATACCGGTTGGAGTGTTACAAGTAGCACCACCACCCCCTGCGCAGCCGTTAGATGTAGTGATAGCATTTCTAGAACCACCAACTGCAAATAAAGCTTGCATTCTTGTTTTTTGACCAGCAGTGAAGAGGTTCATACAACCATCATCTGTATAGTCCATGTAGTTTTGATACATGTCGCCATCAGGACCGTTAGAACAAGAGATACGGATGGTTCCGTTAGGGCAACCATAAGTTTCATCTGCTTGGTTTGGAGTATCTCCAACTGAGTCTGAACCGGCACAGCTTGTACCATCGTCACCCCAGATATGGAATAAGTTCAACCAGTGACCAACTTCGTGCGTTGCAGTACGACCGAGGTTATAAGGAGCAGCAGCACCTGTAACACCAATGTATTGGTAATCGATAACCACACCGTCAGTAGATGCAGAACCGCCAGGGAACTGAGCGTAACCTAATAAACCACCACTTAAGTCACAAACCCAAATGTTTAAGTATTTATTTCTATCCCAAATAGTTTTACCATAAGTAGCAAACTTCATATCATCACCTGTGCTGAAAGAAGTTTTAGTAGTGCTGGTTCTGGTAATACCAGTTGTAGCGTTACCGCTTGGGTCAGTAGTAGCTAAACAAAATTGAATTTCTGTATCAGCTGCTTCAGCTAAAAAGTAAGCTGGAGTTTCGCCAACATCTGAGTTTAAACGACGGAAATCATCATTTAATACTTCGATTTGTTCTAATAAACGCGCATCAGAAACGTTTTCTGCTGCAACGTTGTAAACTACGTGAAATACAACTGGAATAGTAATAACAGCTCTTTCGCCATCATTAGCTGTAGCTACATAATTTTGTGTAAATTCTTCAATAGCTGCGCGATTTGCTTCGTACATTGGATCTTCAGCTCTTAAGCGAGCGTCAACGTCCATTGTTGAGCAGTTACGCTGTGGCGTTTGCGCCATCACAAGGCCTCCCAACATCAATGAGAAAGCTGTGAAAAGTAACGATTTTTTCAACATCTGAAATTTAAATTAAGGGTTAATTAATGAATAAATTGGTTAACTAATATTTAATCTGTGTGGTGTTTAAGGTTACGACTAAGGAATTTAGAACATAACATATTACTTTATAATGCGTAGATGCCCCTCCCCCCTTAAAAGTTGCGTAAAAATAGCCGTTTTTTGCAAATTCCGTAAATTTCCTTACAAAAATGTTGACACAGGCAATGTGGACTGTCACGTAATCGCATTTTTAAGCACAAATTTGTGTCATAGAATTGTCTAATATGCTGATTATCAATGTACCAGACCTTTAGAAAAAAAAAATTAGGCTGTCATAAAACACTATTTTTTTAACCAATTGTCATCTTTGCAACGTATTGATTTAGTAGGTTATTTTAATTGCAATTAATTCAATAAACCGAACCAATTTCTATTGATTTTGTAATTGTATGACAAGTACCTGTTTGGTAAAATCATCTTGTGGTAAATTTGCACGTGGAAAAAATTTTAAGAGAAATATTGAGTAGGCGTATCATGTTGTTAGATGGCGCCATGGGCAGTATGATTCAGCAGTATAAACTCACAGAAACTGAGTTCAGAGGTCTGCGATTCAAGGACCATCCACAAGATTTACGGGGTAATAATGACTTATTATCACTTACTCAACCACACATCATAACTGAAATACACGAGCAATACCTGAAAGCAGGTGCAGATATCATAGAGACCAATACATTTAGCGCTACAGCTATAGCTCAGGCTGATTATGCCCTTGAACACTTAGCTTATGAGTTGAATCTGGTATCAGCGCAACTTGCTAAGGCTGCTGCTAACAAGTTTACTCAGTTAAATCCACAAAAACCACGATTTGTTGCAGGTGCTCTTGGACCAACCAATAAAACATTAAGCCTATCGCCTGATGTAAATAATCCGGGTTTTCGAACTGTTACCTTCGACCAAATGGCTGAAGCCTATTATGAAGAAGCGCGTGGATTAGTAGATGGAGGTGTAGATATCTTATTAATTGAAACCATTTTTGATACCTTAAATGCAAAGGCAGCGATTTATGCTTTAGATAAATTATTTGCTGAAATCGGCAGAAAGTTGCCGGTTATGATTTCCGGCACTATAACCGATGCCAGTGGAAGAACATTGAGCGGGCAAACATTAGAAGCATTTTTAGTTGCGGTGAGTCATCTTCCGTTACTTAGTGTAGGATTAAATTGCGCACTTGGTGCAAAACAATTAAAAGAATATATCCAAACCCTGTCATCTAGTACCGATTTATTTGTTTCTGCATATCCAAATGCAGGTTTACCAAATGCATTTGGTGAATATGATGAAACCCCGGAAAGCAATGGTAATGATGTTGAAGTATATTTAAAAAATGGTTGGGTAAATATTATTGGCGGCTGTTGTGGAACTACACCTGACCATATTGAATACATCGCAAAATTAGCTGCAAAATATCCACCTCGTAAACCAGTTACATTACCATTATTACCTGCATTTTCAGGATTAGAAAAATTTTCCCTTTTTGAAGGCAGTAATTTTGTAAATGTTGGTGAAAGAACAAACATAACAGGCAGCAAACAATTTAAACGTTTAATTACAGAAGAAAAATATGATGAAGCATTAATTGTAGCCCGCCAGCAAGTTGAAAATGGTGCTCAAATAATTGATGTGAACATGGATGAAGGCATGATTGATTCAGTGAATGCCATGACTACTTTTCTGAATCTGATTGCTGCTGAACCCGATATTGCCAAAGTGCCAATAATGATTGATTCCAGTAAATGGGAAGTTATTGAAGCGGGATTAAAATGTGTGCAAGGAAAAAGTATTGTAAATTCAATTTCTTTAAAAGAAGGGGAAGCGGTTTTTAAAGCTCACGCGCTAAAAGCAAAACAATTAGGTGCAGCTGTTATTGTGATGGCATTTGATGAAGAAGGCCAGGCGACCACCTATGAAAAAAGAATTGAAATTTGCGAAAGAGCCTATAATATTTTAGTTAATGAAATTCATTTTACGCCAACAGATATCATTTTCGACCCTAATATTTTAACTATTGGAACAGGAATTGAAGAACATAATAATTATGCCGTTGATTTTATTCGTGCCACAAAATGGATTAAAGCAAATTTATCGGGTGCTTTAGTGAGTGGTGGTGTAAGTAATATTTCATTTGCATTTCAAGGTAATAATACTGTTCGGGAAGCAATGCATGCTGCATTTTTATATCATGCTATTAAAGCGGGTATGGATATGGGTATTGTAAATGCAGGTATGATTGACATCTATGAAAACATCGATAAGGATTTATTGATAAAAATAGAAGATGTCATTTTTAATCGCAACGAAAATGCCACAGAAAATCTAATCACTTTTGCTGAAACACTCAAGAAAAAAGATAAAGCAGCAGTGGTTACAGATGAATGGCGAAATTATAGTGTTGAAGAAAGATTAAGTTATTCGTTGGTAAAAGGCATAACCGAATTTATAGACAGCGATATAGAAGAAGCGCGATTAAAATACGCGCTGCCACTGGATGTAATTGAAGGGCCGCTTATGGCAGGCATGAATGTAGTTGGCGATTTATTCGGCAGCGGGAAAATGTTCTTACCTCAGGTAGTAAAAAGCGCACGTGTAATGAAAAAAGCGGTGGCTTATTTACAACCTTTTATTGAACTGGAAAAATCGCAAACCGGCAACACCGAAGGCAGGAAAAAAGTATTACTCGCAACTGTAAAAGGCGATGTACATGATATTGGAAAAAATATTGTTGGCGTTGTGCTTGCATGTAATAATTATGCTATTATTGATTTAGGCGTAATGGTGCCGACTGAAAAAATTCTAACAACTGCCATTGCAGAACAAGTTGACATTATAGGATTAAGCGGATTAATTACACCATCGCTGGATGAAATGGTGCATGTTGCAGATGAAATGGAAAAACGCAATATGACCATCCCCTTATTGATTGGTGGTGCTACTACTTCTAGAACACATACTGCTGTTAAAATAGCACCTGCATATTCTCAGCCTGTTATTCATGTTACAGATGCATCGCGCAGTGTTACCATAGCCGGGAAATTATTAGGTGCAGAAAAAAATAATTTTATTAAAGAAATACGTGATGAATATGCCATCATACATACCAATCACAAGTCGAAACAATCGTTTAAAGGGTATATATCAATTGAAGAGGCGAGAAAAAATAAAATAATTCTTCAGCAAAAAAGTTATATACCGTCAATCCCTTCTTTTACAGGTGTTAAAGTATTTGAAAATTACCCTTTATCTGAGCTTGTTGCGTATATTGACTGGACACCGTTTTTCCAAACTTGGGAATTACATGGAAAATATCCTACTATATTTGAGGATGAAATTATTGGTGATGCAGCCAAAAAATTATTTGATGATGCACAACATTTACTCAAATCAATAATTGAACATAATTGGTTAACAGCAAAAGCAGTTGTTGGTATTTTCAAAGCCAACTCTATTCAAGATGATATTATTGTGCGCAACGAAAATGGTGAAACAATCACGGTATTGCATCATTTACGCCAGCAAAATAAAAAAGCAGACAATCAACAAAATTATTGCTTGAGTGATTTTATTTTACCTGATAACAGTGGTATTACCGATTATATAGGTGCTTTTGCTGTAAGTGCAGGATTTAATATTGAAGCCAAAGTTGTAGAATTTGAGGCTCAACATGATGATTATAATTCAATTTTATTGAAAGCACTTGCCGATCGTTTAGCAGAAGCCTTTGCGGAAAGAATGCACGAGTTGGTTCGTAAAGAAATTTGGGGTTATGCTAAAAATGAAAGAACTTCTGTAGATGATTTGATAGCAGAAAAATATGTTGGCATCAGACCGGCTCCGGGTTACCCGGCATGCCCTGACCATACTGAAAAAATTACGCTGTTTAATTTGTTGGATGTTACCAATAATATCGGATTACAATTAACTGAAAGTATGGCGATGTATCCTGCGGCTAGCGTAAGTGGTTGGTATTTTGCGCATCCGGAATCCAAATATTTTGGAATTGGTAAAATCGGTAAGGACCAGGTAATTGATTTAGCCAAACGCAAAAATATGGATGTTGCTGTGTTAGAAAAATGGCTGAGTAGTAATTTAAACTATTAAGCGGTATACTATTTTGTTTTATTTTTTCCCAACGACGAACTGATTTGTTCAGTTAATTTTTCTGCCCAAAGTCCGTACATTTTTCCTGAAGGATGCAAACCATCGTTGGCCAATAAAGTATTATCATTTTTAGCCAATCTTGATATTTCAGTAATATTTAAATATTGCACGTTATACTTATTTGCTATTTTTTGATTAATGGAATTGAAGGCATTTATTTCATCAGCAATCTGTTCAGAGCTGCTTTGTAAGTTAGCTGCGAATGGCGTTACGCCATAATCCGGAATACTCAGCACAAAAACATGTTGGGCATTATTATTTGCAAATTGTATCGCCGTTTTTAATAATGTTTCGAAATTTTTAGCATAGGTTGTGGTATCATATCCTCTAAACTGGTCGTTTACGCCGATTAATAGGGTAACGATGTCGTAAGTATGTTGCGGGATATTTTTGTCGATATTCGTTATGAGTTCCTGACTGGTAAAACCCGTGCGGGCGATTATATCAGGATTGGCGAAATTCAAGTTATGTTGTGCTAATAATTCTACTGTTAATTCAGGAAATCGCTCGTGAGTTTGAACAGACTGGCCAATCGTATAGCTATCGCCCAAACACAGCATGGTTTTTTCTTGAGGTGCAAATAATGTTGTGCAAAATAATATCAACGCTATCATCATAACCTATATACGCATTAAATCCTTGTTTGGATGGCAATTATCAGTTAAGTGGTAATTGTCCGCTCAATTTCAACAGTTGCAATTCCGCCAATTTTGCATTCAGTGTCTCAACTAACAATCTGTTTTTGGCCTGAAGTAAACTTTGTTGTATATCGCGTAGCTCAATGGCAGTTATATTGCCAAGATTATATTTTTCAATAGCAATTGCCACATTACCTTGTGCAGCAGCTATATTTTTTTGCTCCAAATTCATCAAATAAAGTGAAGTATTATATTGATTATATACCGTCAACAAAATGGTATTTAGCTCTAATTGTATTTGTTGGGTTGATGTAACAACCTTTTCCTGTTCAATACGTGCTATCTGCAAATTTTTTGTAGTTGTCAACCCATTAAACAATGGTATACTCAGTGTTAACCCTACCGAAGGGCCATAATTAAGATTAGATTCAACAAATCCTGATTCAGATGTTGAACGCAAATATCCATATCCACCAACAAGGTTAAGTTCGGGATATAACATTGCTTTATATTCTTTAATGCTAAGGGCTATAATATCGGCCTCATTTTTAGCTATTTGCAAATCGGTATTGGCTTCGATTGTTTTAGCAAGTAAATCATTATAATTAAACCCCGTTGTTATTTCAATTTTTTCGCCGGTATCAAAATCTGTCTCAGGGCTGCGGCCTAATAAATTATTGATATTTGCTTTTACATTTTTTAATTGTAGTTGGGTTTGCAATAATGCTGAACTGTCTGCTGACAAGTCAACCTCTGACTGTAACACATCTAATCGCGAAGCAGCACCTAAACGTTCTCTGCTACTTGCAATATTCAGGCGTTCAGCAGATACTGCTATATTCGACTTATTCACTGTTTCTGCTTCTTTTAGTTGAATTAACTGAAACCACATTGCCTGCAGATTAAACATGGCAGTTTCTATTTGTTGTTTAAGTTGCAGTTGACTTAAGTTTTCGAATTCATATAATTTATCTTTAGTTGCAAACATGGCAAAGCCATCAAATAAAGTCCAGTTGATATATACACCTGCATCAAGTGCATTAGCACCTGCATTATCTACAGACCTGACATCGCCGCTGAAATATTTTTGTTCTGAATTTGAAATTTCGGTATTATATGCAGCTTCAGCTG
>DAORKJ010000099.1:8820-13291 GCA_035439505.1 Chitinophagales bacterium | reverse complement strand
AACGGTATGTTTTATAAATTTTGTGAAAAGAAGTATTTTTGGTAAAACTCCATTATGAAAATCACTTCACTTGCTGCCTATTCCGCTGCGTCGGGATTGTTGCTCGGTCTCACTTCTGAGGCTTCTGCCCAAATGACATATTATAACATTGACCCTGATGCTACAGTTTTTGGTGATATCGATTATCCTATTGATTTAAATCTTGATGGCATTCCGGAAATGATGATGCATGGCAATAGATGGTGGACGTTTACCAGTGGCGATGTATTCTCTTCACAGCAAATCAGCTTTATTAATTATGGGGAAATAGCAACATCGGCAGGCCCTCTACAATTGTATGACGGCGATACTGTGAATGCAGACTTGGATTTTAACGATGATAACCAATCATTTTTTAATGGTTACAATTGGGATGGAGCGCTTGATTTTGATGCCGGTACCTCTTGGCTAAATAACGACAGTTACATCGGTATGCGCTTTGAAGTAGATGGCAATAATCATTATGGATGGATACGCGTAAGACTGCATCAAACTGATGTAAGTGATATGCCGGGATTAATTGTAAAAGAACTTGCTTGGAATGCCACGCCAGATGCCCCTGCACCAATTAATTTACACGTTGGCACAGCGCAATTTCCTACCTTGGCTGATGTTGGTGAAACAAATACCGCAGCCGACCTGCAATTGCATTTTCAAAAACCGGATGATGAAAGTAATGTTGTTGTTTACAGGGTGATTTTATATTCCGGTTACGATGACCCCACGCTTGCTGAAGCAAATGCCGTTACTGCCGAACGATACACTCAAGTGCTGCCGACAGGTGACGATATCACCATAAATTTTAATGAAACTACGCTAGATATAAATGGCAATCCGCTAATTTCCGGTACTTATTATCAAGCTATTATTCTTTCCATACCTGATGGCGTTATTGTAACAGGAAGAGACCTTTCATTCCCATCAAATACGATGAACTTAATTATAAGAGAAGCACCTGTTGCTGAAGATATTTATTTAAATTCTACTGGTAATGAAGATGATATTTCCGGTTTTTATGGAAGTTTTACATTGGATGAAACTAATGTATCATCTGTGCGCGCATATTTAACTGATGGTTTTGAATTAGTAGAAGAGTTACTGCTTTTAGACAGTGATTATTATATGGAATTAACTCCTGTTGTTGGTGAAAACTTAGTATCATTTTCTGCCGATAAATTAATTTATACTTCTGGTGCACCGGTGCTGTTTGAAACATATTATTTAAATATAGTTTCTATACCGGATAGTATTACCAATTCTATCCCGACATACGAGTACGATGGTTCATATTTCAAATACCAATACTATGCCGAAACACCCACAGTTACTATAGTTGATACAGTTGGCAACGGCTCAGCCATTCAAGTAAATTTCCCCATGTTTAATAATGAAGATGATTTGGAACTTTATCGAATTTTTGTTGCAAAAGCTGATGATGTCGTATCGCCTGAAATTGTTTCTACAATATCAGCAATAAAGCGACTAGATATAACACCAACAGGCGCAAATCTGGATATCAATTTACATGATCTTCTTCACGATATTGATGGCAACAGTATTCAGTATGACCAACCTTATAAAGTTTATGTTGCTTTAAAGGGAGATTTTTATCCTGATTATTATTCACTCGCAGAACCATCAGCAGAATTTATTTTAGAAAAAAACAATGTAGATCCTGCTGTCAATCAAATGCCAAATGCTACACCTGAAATTTGGGTTAACAATAATATTGCACATATGCAAGGATTTACGGAGGAAGAACACGCAATAGTGTTGTACAATGCACTTGGAGAAATATTATTGAATACGAATTTTTCAGGGGCTGATTTTTCATTATTGCTTCCGGAATTGCCCACAGGAATTTATGTGATAAGTGTAATGGGTGCAGGATCTGTATATCAACAATCGGTATATGTTTATTAGTCAATACAATTTAACCGGTAATTCAATTATACGATGCTAATAAAATAATAAATAATAGCTTTAACACAACCTCCAAACATGAAAACCCTGCAATTAAACACCTACGCTTCACTAGCCGCAGTATTCCTTGCTTCACAAAAGCAGGCAGATGCACAATTGATATTTACAGAAGTTGATCCCGACAAAATAGTAAATAGTTATACCAATTATGGTCTCGATTTTAATGATGACGGAATCGATGAAATAGTTTTTGAACCTGATTACTTTTATACCTGGACATCTTTTGGTGGAGCATCATGGGGGTATAGTTCTCAAAATATGGATTTATTGAATTATGCTAATGTAGCTTTTTCAGAAAGCAGACCAATGTTTTTACCATTAGGAGATGTGGTTGATGATACTAAACCCTTTACTTCAGGCAGCCTCAATTTGTTTTATGGGAAATTTAATATAAGCCCCGAAACACTCGAAATGTTTTCAGGAGAAAGCTGGATAAATACTGAAGGATTTATCGGTGTAAAATTTAATATAGATGCTAATGTCCATTATGGTTGGGTGCGTGTCACCCTAAATCATGTTGAAGATGGACGTTTGCCCAGTTTAACAATTAAAGATTATGCCTATAATGCCACCCCCGGCGAAGGCGCTGAAACAATGTTGTTTTCGGCATCTACTGCTAAAAATTTAATTCTTACCGATATCGGAGAAACAAATACCGCAAACGATTTACAATTACAATTTGATAAAGCAGTAGATGAATCAACCGTCAGCGCTTATCGCGTTATTTTAGATAAAAGTTATCCCTACCCAACTTTAGCTGAAGCTAATCTGTTGCCGCCTGAGCGATACACGGAAATATTACCCACCGGTTCCGATATCACCATCCAATTCAACGAAACTACTTTAGATGTTGATGGCAATCCATTAATACCGGCAACCAATTATAGGGCCTATGTGCTATCAGTAGCAGATGGAGTGATAGTTACAGTAAATGATATTTCCATTGCTTCAAATGCTGCGCAATATTCATTTGTTGAGGCATCACCTGCGGCATATCCCAATTTGGCAGTTAATTATATCGACGATGATATGTCGGCTTTTTATGTCACGTATAATTTTTATAATACAGATGTAGATACGATTAAAGTATTTATTACAGACTATATTTATTACGAGTTAGATGAGCTGTTGACATTTTCACCTGATTATTATGTAATAAGTAACCCTGTGATTGGCACTAATACAGTAACATTTACGAATGATAACTTAGTACATTTAAGTGAAACACCTGTGCTTTTTAATAAATACTATTGTTATTTAGTTTCTGTGCCCGATGGTACTGAAAGTAGTTTTTATTCCTATACATTTACTACCGATTATTTTTTATATCCCTATACCGATATTGCACCCGAAATAATTAATTCCAATATTTCCGGCAACATTACCGATATTCATGTGAATTATCCTATGTGGGAAAATGAAGAAAAAATAAATGAATATCTAATAGTGGTTGTTCCTGAAGGTCAATTGTTTACTAATATGATGGTTGACACATTAGGATTTACGGAGGCTTATGATTTTCCACCAAATGGTGAGGATATTTCCAAAGACATGCTGCTATCTGCACGTGATGTTAACGGCGATGTGATTGTGCCGGGAATTTACTATCATATATATGTTGTTTTAAAAGGAAATGTATCTCCTGTATATTATACCTGCTCCCAACCTTCCGCTGCATTTATGTTAACAGCGCCGTTGTCAGCGAGTGCCATTGAAAATACTATTGCAATGGAATGTATAGGAACAACCTTACATGTAATGGTATCCAATTTACATACAGCCAACATGCAAATTGTGAACGCTGCAGGAGTAATCGTTTATCAAAACAAATTAGTCAACACTGAATCTGCAATCGACCTCAGTTTTTTGCCTGCAGGTATGTACATCGCAACGGTAACTACTGAAAACGAAAAAACGAATTTTGTATTTCCATTGACAAAATAAAATATTGATATAATTAATTCTTTAATCCATATGCTCATATCCATTTTAGGATAGGATAAAATTGCTGTTCAATACAAGCAGTAATGGTTGATTTTCCGGATGAGCACCTGCTTGCACGTAGTTTTTTTCCCCGATTAATATTTGTTAATATCACCTCAATCTAAATGCGAACATGTAATTTTGCCCTATAACATCAGTAGTTGACGCTAAAAGAGAATATATCCCTAGCATTACGTGCCATTCGGGCGAACCGCCTAAGAAGCATGATAACCATTACCATCATCGCAATTGGGTTGATGGCACTAATTGGTATTCTTACGGCTATTGATGCACTGGAAGGCTCTATAAGCTCAAATTTCGCCACTTTAGGCGCCAATTCCTTTTCCATTCGCAACTTCAATGAAATTTCAGATGGTGATGAAACCCCGAAACCTGCTATTTCTTACAAGGAAGCTACAAACTTTAAAAAAGAATATCAGTTCCGAAGCGCCTATGTTTCCATTTC
>DAORKJ010000099.1:3657-8720 GCA_035439505.1 Chitinophagales bacterium | reverse complement strand
GATACAAGAGTGCTCATTCCGCTCACAACAGCGCGTAGTGTCTTCCCTCAGGCCGGCATCGATTCTTATGTTATTTCTGTTGGGGTAGATAATCCCGCCGACATGGAACCTGCAATTGGCGATGCCACCGGGTTAATGCGTCAGGTGCGTAAATTAAGAATAGGAGAGGAAGATGATTTTACCATTTCCAAAAGCGATAGTGTGGTAAATGTCATGATTGATAATCTTAAATACGTTGCTTTCGGTGCCATGTTTATCGGTTTTATTACCCTGATAGGTGCTGCAATCGGACTTATGAATATCATGCTGGTGCAGGTAAACGAGCGCACCCGAGAAATTGGGGTAAGTATGGCAATAGGTGCCAATAGGGCTACTATCAGAAGTCAATTTCTTATTGAAAGTATTGTAATTTGTATCATAGGCGGTATTTGTGGTATCATACTCGGCATTTTCATTGGCAACTTTGTCGCCCTGGCATTAAACGCTAGCTTTATTCTCCCATGGTTATGGATTTTAGTTGGTTTAACTGTTTGTGTTATTACCGGTGTTGCAGCGGGATATATGCCTGCTCGTCGCGCCTCCAAACTCGACCCAATCGAAGCACTTCGCTACGAATAATTTTGCTTTCGCTAATTCATACATAGGTTTCGCTTAGTGGAAACCGTCATTTCACACATTTCCGGTTTTCTGGTAATTTGTTGTAAATTAGTTTTACAGCATAAATCAATATATTATGAAAACCCGCAGCACAAACAAATTATTACAGTACTCAACTTTATCTACTGCTTTTTTAATAGCAGGAAAAGTGGAAGCACAAACTGAATATCACGAATTTGACCCTTATCTACCATTAACCAATGCATCAGAAGTATTTATTGATGTAAATGATGATGGCAACGATGATTTCTCTTTTTACTTTGCAAAAAGCTGGGGTACCAGTTCAACAGGATATGCCGGAGATAATTTCGAATTTCGCGCCAAACAATTAGGCGAAAATGAAATGATGATAGTATCATTACCTGCTGAAGCATTTTATTCATCATTTTCTTCTATTTATTGTTCATTCCCTTCAACCTTAGGTATAAAACAATTAGAAGAAAATTCCATTATCGATGTATTTAAAGAATTTGGCAAAGCCAATGTAATGGCACGTGTTGATCAATGCGGATTTTATGGAGCAGATGGTGAACAAGGTGAATGGTTACTCGAAGGTGGAACAAAAGATTATTTTGTTGGATTCAGAACAAATGATATAAGTGGTAAATATGGATGGATGCGCATTCGTCATTACGATTTTGGCGATGTAGATTATGTAAAAGATTTTTATCTCAACGATGCAATTGGCAGTGGTGTTCAAACGCCCGACCTTGAAAATATGGTTGCTCCTGCACCTGACAATTTAAATTTATTTTATGGTGGAGATGGCAAATTGATGTTGGAATTTAATGCAGCAAGCGATGAAGATAGTTTACAGGAATACCGCGTTATTTTGCGCAATACCATTTATACCAGTGAATTAACAGCAACCATTTGTGAGACTACTTTGCCTGGTAATTACATTACCGTTAATAAAACCGGCATTTCAACTTATGTTGCGGACCTCAGTACACTAACTACCGATTGGGTAGGAAATACTTTAGAAGAAGGAGATGGTATTAGTGCTTATGTATATAGTAAATTTAATTATCCGGTTACTATGTTAAATGGCTTGTCGCCTGAATCGAATGAACGCACATTGTCTGATGATGTGGCTATTCATAATAATGTGAACAACGAAACGCAGGTATGGCTGCATGATAATGTATTACATATAATTGCAACAAATAATAACATTGAACAAATTGTAATTTACGATATACTCGGTCGTATAGTATATGCGGAACCTTTAAGTGAAAGTCAAAATCACATCAGTATTCCCAATCAATTAAATCAGGGTATATATGTCGTTTCTATGGTTACGTCGGATGGTGTTATTAGCAGGCAAATAAAATTGTAATATTATGCATCCTACTACCCAAACACGCTTGATGCATTACAGTTTAATGGCTGGTGCAATAACTGTTGCACAAAAATCAAATGCACAAATTATTTATACTGATATTGAACCGGATATTTTATTATACCAATACGTAAATGATTCAGAGGGCTGGGGTTATGTTGATTTGAATGATGATGATATTACTGATGTTGGCGTATTATTTGAAGTAGGATATAATTGCGGGTATTGCCCGTATTGGGTCGATTTCAGGGTGAATGTCAGCACACCAAACGAGGCTGCAGTTGCATTTGATGGGCCATGTACTTTGTCTACCGCTTACAGTGATGGCACCTGCTATGTGCCAGGTAGATGGTTAACCAATTTTTTGGTAGAAGGACAGGAAATTAATCCCGAAGGTGAATTTTTAAATAATGCACCAGAGTTATATGATTTTAATTGTGGTGCATATGGTGGGCAATGTGTTCAAGGTTTTTTCAGAAGTGAATATAGTGCAACAGATGATCAATTTATTGCTATCCGATTAATTGAGATGGATACTAATTATTGTTGGATTCGTTTGCGATGGGAGGGGGACAAACTGTATTTAAAAGATTATACCTGCAATTTAAATGTAGGTGAAGGTTTAATTATTGATATTCCTGAGCCATTGCCGGTGAACATCGAAAATGAAACATGGCAACCTTCAATTATTACAACAAATAATAGTATTCAAATTCAATCGAATATTATTCCGGAGAATGGTATTATTCAGTTAGTAGATATGCAAGGCCGAATTGTATATGCAACGGCATGGAATCAAAAAAAACATATTATTGAGACTGACTTACCTTCAGGTTTATACATCTTAACAATACAGGACGCTTCCCATAATTATTCGCAACAAATTGCATTACCGTTTTAAAAATAAAACCCTCACAAATTAAATTGTGAGGGTTTTTACTATATATTCTCCAACCTTTTATGCTTATCCTTCGATAACTTCAAAGTTTACCGGAATGTTGTGGTCTTTATCTAACGCAATGTGCGCAGTAAATGAACCTAAAGTTTTCACTTCATCAGGAAGAACAATTTTCTTTCTGTCAACAACTAATCCAATTTGTTTTTTGATTGCTTCGGCTAATTGAACGTTGGTAATAGAACCAAAAATTTTATCGCTTGCACCTACTTTAGCGCCTACTTTAATCGTATTTGCTTGTAATTGCGCGGTAACTTCCTGGATTTTTTCGAGTAATTTACGCTCACGCGCAACTTCACCCTTTTGGCGTTCAACCATCATTTTACGGTTGCCTTCGTTGGCAATTACGGCTAACCCCCTTGGGATTAAGTAATTGCGGCCATAACCATCACGAACTTTTACAAGTTCATTGGCATCGCCTAAATTGTCTACGTCTTTAATTAATATTACTTCCATAGCTCAATTATTTTAAAAGGTCAGTTACGTAAGGTAAAATAGCAATCTGTCTGCCGCGTTTAATAGCTTGCGCTACTTTGCGTTGGTATTTCAGACTGTTACCTGTTAAGCGACGAGGTAAAATTTTACCTTGTTCGTTAACAAATTTCAATAAGAACTCAGGATTCTTGTAGTCGATATACTTAATTCCGCTTTTTTTGAAACGGCAGTATTTCTTGCGCATCATCCCTAATTTGGGCGCTGCGAGGTATCTGATGTTTTTTCCACCTGCCATATTAAGCCTCCTCAGTTGCTTTGGTTAACTTATCTTGTGAATTAGCGCCCGCTTTGGCTTTGCGTCCAATTTCACCGCGGCGCTTGCGTTCGTTATAGTCGATGGAATACTTGTCTAAGCGAATGGTTACAAAGCGTAATACATTCTCATCACGGTTAAACTGGATATCCAATTTAGCATTGATGTCACTTGGGCCTTTGTACTCAAGCACATAATAAATACCTGTGCTTTTTTTCTTGATTTTGTAAGCTAACTGCTTAAGGCCCCAGTGCTCTTCGGCAACTACTTCACCTCCGTTCGAACGAAGGAAGTCCTTGTAGGCTTCCTCGGTCCTCTTCACGTCGTCATCTGAGAGGACAGGAGTGAAAATGATGACTGTTTCGTACTGGTTCATTTTTTTGTTTGTTTTTAGAAAATGGACTGCAAAGATAGCCTTTTTTCTTTAAAATTTACAAAAATTCCTTAAAATGACGTTAAACCATTTCCTATCTTAGCGGTCAAAGTCCCAAAATCATATCATTTATGAAGCAATTATTGTTCAAAACAACCATCATCTCGGCGTTTGCCATTGCGACGCTTGCGGGATGTAAAAAAGAAAACCTCGACACTGACACAACTATTGCTTTAGACAATTCCATCGCCGATGGGGCATTTCAGGACATGATGGGTGTGGTGAGCGAACAAGCCACCAACGAAGGCCTGTCCGGGTTCACAATTGGCTCTATTCACGCTAAAGTTGCCGATGATTGCCCTACCGTTACCTTCAGCGAAGCGCTAGGCGTTTTCCCGAATACCATGACCTTAGACTTCGGCACGAGCTGTGTCGGGTATATGGGCGTTGAGCGTTCAGGGAAAATTATGGCCACATTCACAGGTTTTTACAAGGATGCGGGCACTGTTATTACTCTTACCACCGATAATTACTACGTAAACGGGAGCAAGGTAGAAGGCACCAAAACTGTTATCAACGAAGGTCTTACTATTGAGGGGCATCCTTGGTTTTCGGTAATTGTAGATGGTGGTCTCATTACCCTGGAAACAGGAGAAACGATTTCATGGAATAGTTCCCGCATGCGCGAATGGATGTCAGGATACGATACACCTGAACTGGAAGATGATGTGTATGGCTTAAACGATGGGGTTGCGGCTGAATATGCTATTACGGGTGTTAACCGCAATGGAACTCCTTTTACAGCGCATATTGCCCAAACATTGATTAAACCGATGGATTGTAAATACATTACCTCCGGTATCCTAGAAGTTACTCCTGAGGATATGGCCACCCGCTCACTAGATTTTGGTGATGGTGATTGTGATAATAAAGCAACCTTATCAGTAGGTGAATTTTCGGCGGAGATTACGCTGTTGTATTAATTCAC
>DAORKJ010000099.1:0-3557 GCA_035439505.1 Chitinophagales bacterium | reverse complement strand
GCGAGAAACAACCGGCTCAGCGAGAAACAACCGGCACCGCGCTTTCAGTCCGCTGAGGTGGATGAAACAAAAAAACCTCCCGAAGGAGGTTTATATTATTTGATGTGTTCTTTATTAATTCGTGCATTTAACAACCTGTTCCAATTCTTTCACAAAAGTATTTTCGGGGTCAATAGCTTTGGTTTTCATGATATAAACACAGGCATCAGTATTTTGCTCAATTGAATTATACCAGTAAGCACAATACAAATAGGCTTCAATTAAATTCTTTTTATTTTTTTCGATATCTTTTTCAGCTACCTCAATATATTTTAAATAAAAAGGTAATGCACTTCCTTTAATATCATCTCCATCTATACGGCCTTTAGTTTTAGCACGTTGCAAATAACCGTCAGGTGAATTAGGTTGCATAATTATAAAGTTCGCATACGTAGTATCCGCATTTACAAAATCTCCGGTTTGAAAATAAGAACGACCAAGGAAATAAACATCAAGCGGACCTTCATCGAATTTAGTAATCAATTGATTGTAGGCTACAATGGCGTCAGCATATTTTTTAGTGTTGTATAAATACTTCGCATATTCAGCATACACTTCCTGCGTTGCAGTAGTATCGTTAGACACTGCCATATTGTAAAAAAACATAGCTTTTGTGGTATCTTTTACTTCTACAGCAAGTCTTGCGGAATAAGGATAATCCAGGGCAATTACTTTTTTATCCGGAATATTCCAATAAGATTGCACCGCTTTATAACCATCAGCAAATAAAGTAGCTGAGCGAGCTGCATCTATTTTGCGTAATGAATCACCAAAGTCGAAATGCGCCCAGTATAAAATTCTCCATGCAATAAAGTTGTTAGGTTCATCAGCAATTATTTTACTTGCTTCTTCAATCGCACAGGTATAATCGCCAATCTGATAACAGGTAACTGCAGGAACAATACGCGCAGCTTTATCTTCAGCATTCAGTTCAACATATTTATCAAAACATGGTTTTACTTTAGCATAATCACCGGCAAGGTAATATTCTTCACCAAGTTCTTTCCATGCAACAGCAATGGTAGGATCTAATGCTACAGTTTTTTCATATTCGGCAATAGCATCTTTATGGTTACCTGTTTTAGAGTGAATACGTGCAATACGCAAGTGAGTAACAGCAATATTATCATTCACTGTTCTTGCCTGCTCATATTTAGTCATTGCTTCGCTAGGTTTTTCGGAAGCAAGATAAGCATCACCATAAGCCAATAAGTTAATTACTAAACTGGCATCGGTACTGTAAGCAATGTCGAAATATTTAATGGCTTCATTATTATCAATTTTATAATAAGCTTCACCAATCTGGTAAAATATTTCAGCACTTTTTGATTTGCTTACTTTAATAGCACTTTCAAAATTTTCTTTTGCTTCAGCAGGTTTGTTGTTGAGTAAATTTAATTTACCCATAGCCACATAAATGAGGGCGTTTTTATTTTCAACCAATTCGCTGGCTTTTTTGTAATAGATTTTTGCCGAATCGATATTACCGGTAATACTGTAAACATTACCTAAATAATAATTTGTCTCCACGGTAGGTGCAGTAGCATTTAATCCGATAAGGATTTTTTTAGCTTTAAAATAAAATTCGGACTCTATCGCTTTTTTAGCATCCTGCACAGTTTGTGCCTGAATAGCACTCTGCATTAACAGTAAAGCGATGAATGTTTTAATGATTCTCATTTTAGGTTGGTATTTATTTTTATTCTACTATATTAATTTTCCTTTCAGTCATCTTCTCAGGAATTAACCCTGCTTTTAAAATGATCCTTGAGGCTTTGCTTCTATATAAGAAGTTGACAAAACCCGTGCCTAATAATTGGGAGGTGTTTCCTTTAACAACGTTAACACTTCTCAAAAGCGGATATTTATTGGTCATTATGGTCGATTGTGACAATTCAGTTACAATACTTTTTCCTGTTGAATCGGTTTTGGCTACTGCTAATACCTTGTTGCCATTGAGTAATTGTTGGGCATTTGGGTCGTCGAAATCACTAATTTCTGCAAACGAAATAAACCCAATAGCTTCCGGATTTGACGCAATATACGCCACAAGTGTATCGGTATTATCCAACGAAAACAAATTTTTATAATTGCCACCAGCGTCGCCGATTAATTGTTTAATCATGCCGGTATTTTTGGTGTTAAACACAAATCCGGTTTTTTCGTATTTGCCGGCATATCCCGGTTTTGTGCTGGCAATAAACTCATCGATATTAAAAATGCTGTCGGTGTTTTTTTGAGATGTAATTACGGCAATGGCTTCTTTGCCAATGGTAAATTGTTTAATCGCCACTCCGTTTACTTTTTCTAGCGCAGCTAATTCATTATCGCTCAATACACGACCTGTTACCATCATGCGGGTTTTATCTTTCAGCATGGCATCCAGTATCATAGCATCTGAGCCGTATGTTGGGGTAATATCAGATTCGGGGTAAACATTTTCGTACGACTGAATAAGTTCATCTAACAACACTTTATAACTTTCATCAGCATAAATACTCAGTGTGCCTTTGTTCAGGTTTTCTACATCCTTATCAAAAGATTTACTTTTCCCGCAACCGGCAGCGAAGAGGGTTGCAGACAGCAGGAGCACTATGTATTTATTCATTTTCATCTTGTTCGCTGTTGTCCTCATTATTACTCTTGTAAGCCTGATAAACCCGAAACAAACGCAACAGGCCATAAGCTATTAAAACTATACCCAGTGCGTTGGCAAAATTTTTCGGAATATCGGCACCAAGTGTTTTGAGAATATCCGGATTGCTGAGTATGTAAATGCCCATAAACAGATAAGCTATAGAGGCTACCAGTTTAAGTACGTTTACTACGCTGCTAATTTCGTATTTTCTCATTTGGCTATAAAAATAAAACCATCTTTGGAATTACCCGCAGATGGTTTTATTAAATTTATTGTTGGCGATTAATCACCTAATGTAAACTTAACCGGAACGGTATACCAAACAGCGGCAGGTTTACCATTTTGGCGACCCGGTGTCCAGTTTGGCATTTCCTTCACAACGCGGAGTGCTTCCTCGTCGCAACCGGCTCCAATACTGCGCACAACGTGTGCCTGGCTAACGGCTCCTTTATCGTCTACAACGAATTTGATATACACGGTGCCTTCAATACCGTTATCACGCGCCATACGCGGATATTTGATGTTATCACCTAAATATTTATAAAGGTTTTTAACACCACCCGGATATTCCGGCATTTGTTCAAGGAAATCGTATACTTTTTTCTCTTCAACAACCGGTTGTTGTACTACTTTTACTTCTTCAATAACGATATCAGCATCTTCATCACCTTCCTGATTAACGGTAGAGATGTCGGCTTTGATTTCGTCAACTGCAATTACCTCATCTTCAACTACTTCTTCATCTTTTTTCACAACCATCTCCACGAATTTCACGGTTGGGCGAACCGGTGGTGGTGGTGGTGGCGGAGGTGGAGGAGGAGGTGCTTCTTCATCCAGCGGAGGTGGTTCGGTTAAGGTAACCACGCGCTCAATAGCCACT
>DAORKJ010000098.1:11955-13310 GCA_035439505.1 Chitinophagales bacterium | reverse complement strand
GTTTACCACGAAGTCGCTAAGTACCGCGAAGTTGCGCTAAGTGTTTTACTTTTTAAATATGAATATGTTCGGAATGCACTTCCTGCCCGAAGAAGATTGCAGCGTGTTCGTCGAAGATAGCGGTAGAATCGGTAGTAAAAAACGATAAGGATTTACTTTTACTGCACATATTATCCATTTCCGGATGTCGTTGTAAATAATCTATTAAACTATCTGTAACAATTTCACCCTGTGCAATTACTTTAATATGCGGAGGTAAATACTGTTTAATTTTAGGCAACAATAAAGGGTAATGCGTGCATCCTAAAATTATGGTATCTATTTCATCCGATTTATTCAATAAACGGTTGATATGTTGCTGAATAAAATAATCGGCTCCCGGTTTATCAAATTCATTGTATTCTACCATCGGCACCCACATTGGGCATGCTTCCTGAAATACACTTATATGAGGGAAAAACTTTTCTATCTCAATTTCATAACTACCTGAATTGACAGTCCCGGAGGTAGCAAATATTCCCACCTGATTAGTAGCAGTCAATTGGCCAACTACTTCCGATGTTGGACGAATTACACCCAATACCCGACGCTGCGAATCTATAGCAGGCAAATCGTGTTGCTGAATAGTGCGCAAGGCTTTTGCTGATGCTGTATTACAAGCCAAAATAACCAGGCGGCAGCCCATATCAAACAATTTTTGAACGCATTGGAGTGTGTATTCATAAACCGTTTCGAACGACCTGTTGCCATAAGGTGCGCGGGCATTGTCGCCTAAATAAATAAAATCATATTCGGGCATGCGGGCAACAAATTCTTTCAGTATGGTTAACCCACCATAACCCGAATCGAAAACGCCTATTGGAAATTGTTTCTGCATAACAGCAAAACAAAGGTATAAAAAAAGCGCCCCGAAAGGCGCCTTTAAATTAAAATAACGTAATGATAAACTATCAGATACCTAATTTCTTTTTCATCAAAGGCATAATATCAACTGCGTCAGAACCCACGTATAACATAGCTGAGCCATCGAGGATGGTAGTAAATTTATTTTCTTCACCTACCTGCTTAATTTTTGCCTTGATGTCCTCAAGAATCGGGTTGTACAATTCCTGTTTTTTAGTTTCCAGTTTCTGGTTAGATTCCTTTTCAAAATCGCTGATGCGGATTTGCAAGTTACCCAAATCAGTTTCTACCGATTCACGTTTTACTTCACTCCATGTAGCAGCATTATTTTGGTAGTCGGCTAGTTTCGACTGGTATTCCATAACATAAGAAGCATAAATTTTTTGCATTTCTTCTGCATACTGATTTAATAATGAATCGGCTGATTTCACTTCTTTCATTTGCACCAACAA
>DAORKJ010000098.1:10761-11855 GCA_035439505.1 Chitinophagales bacterium | reverse complement strand
TTTTGAAATTCTTTCATGGCTTTTTCCTTAGTTTCTATTTCTCCAATTTTTGCTTTTTTCTGTTCTTCAGTCAGCAAATATTGTTCGTTTTGGAAATTGCGATACAGTTCATCTATTTCTTTTTGTTTTTTCTCCACATCGGCTTTCCATTCGGCAGTTACCTTGTCTATTTGCTCCTGTGCAGTTTTATATTCCGTTATATTGCTTAAAATATAATCGGTATTTACATAGGCAAAACGCTGAGCATTTGCCGTAATTGTGGTAGCAATCATAACGATTGCAATTAATAAGCTTTTTTTCATGTTACGCTGTTTTAATAATTATTCAGGTTCGAATCCAAGAATAACCGTGAATTTTCCATTTTTGGTAATATAATCGAAAAATCCGTTGGCTTCCTGAAGGTCTCCCGGTATTTGATCGTCAAAGCGTATGCCATAATCTACACCAAGCAAACCAAACATCGGTAGCCAAGCCCTAACACCCAAGCCGGCACTGCGTTTCAGGTCAAGCGGATTAAATGATTCAATATCAGGATACAGGTTACCACCTTCGGCAAATGCCAGTGCATAGATATTGGCTGTTTGTGATTTCACAATCGGGTAACGCAATTCGAGGGTATATTTATTAAATATGGCTTCTGTTCTTGCACTTGAAGTACCTTGTGTATTCAACACTTCATAACCTCTCAATGAAATTACATCAGTACCTACGAATGTATTGGTATAACCACCTGATAATCCATCGCCGCCTAATTGGAATCTTTCAAAAGGCGGAATACCTACTTCTGAATTATAATATCCTAACCATCCGAATTTTAATGAAGTGCGCAATACAAATTTGCCACCAACCGGTGCATAATAATCTGCATTAAAACGCCATTTATAATATTCGATGAATTTGAATTTTGCTTCTGAATCTAAATCGGTGTAATCTTTATTATTCATTAAAGAATACGGCGGAGTAAATTGTAGTGACAACGCAATATTTGCACCTGATTTAGGGAATTGCTGATCGTCGAGTGAATTTCTCGCCAGGGTTTCTTTTATACTGAAGTTATTATAACTACCATTGGTTGCGATAAAATATGGATAATC
>DAORKJ010000098.1:0-10661 GCA_035439505.1 Chitinophagales bacterium | reverse complement strand
ACTTTTTGACCATCGCCGGAAGGATATGGACGCCAAGCGCCTTTTTCGAACATTTGTTTTGTACTCCAGTTATTTAACACAATACCAACGCTAGCTAAAATACCATAACCCTGGCCACCATAACCGGCAGATAATTCTAATTGGTCAGAAGGTTTTTCTACAACCGTATACTCAATATCTACTGTTCCAGATTCAGGATGTGGAATCGGATTAACCGCTATTTGTTCCGCATCAAATAAACCTAATGCAATAATTTCTCGCTGTGAACGAATTACCAACGAACGATTAAATTTTTGTCCCGGATAGGTACGCAATTCTCTTCTGATAACGTGCTCACTTGTTTTGGTATTTCCGCGAATTAATATCTGGTCGATAATTGCCTGTGGTCCTTCGAAAACCCGAATTTCTAAATCGATACTATCGTCTTCTGCCCAAATTTCAACCGGTGTTATTCTAAAGAATAAATAACCGTCATCCATGTAGTAGGAAGTAATATCGGGTTTAGCTAAATCGAAAGAAATACGTTGATTTAAATAGGTTTGATTATACACCGAACCTTTTTTAATGTCGAGAATCGAATCAAGCTTTTCTGTTGAATACTTAGTATTTCCTTTCCAGTAAATATCACGGAAATAATATTTATCTCCTTCCACAACAGTATAATTAATGCCAATTGCGCGGCTGCTGATATCGTAAACAGAATCTAATTTAATTTCAGCATCGCGGTAACCTAATGATTTATAATAAGTAACAATATTTTGTGCATCTACCTTTGCTTTATCAGGGTCGTATTTTGAAGAATTAAATATACGCACCTGTGCACGTTCTGCAACGAAGTCCGAAATATTATCAATACTCAGTGATGATAAAATATTTACAATTCCCTTTGGTGAAAAGTCCGCTTTAGTAATTGGGTCTTCCGGGTTGTTATAAAACACATTAAATTGTGTACGCATGCGCGTATCTTTCATTTGTTTTAACAACTTGCGGTCGCTTACTTCCTGATTACCTTCAATATTGATTTTATCAATTTTAACTTTCGCATTTTTTATAACATCAATAAATACAATTACGCTATTGTAACGCGAAGTATCTGTTTTGGCGTATACATCAATTTCAGCATTTTGAAAACCTTTTTCTGCAAAATAATCAGTAACGGTATTTTCAATATGCACTCTTGTAAAATCAGCATACGGAGTTACATTACCAACAATGTCGAGTAGCGGGCGCATATCTTCATCTTCCGATTTCGATGTTCCTGTAAATGCAAATGCAGAAATTTTCGGTAATTCTTCTACTTCAATTCCAATCCAAATCTGGTCGCCCAAAATTTTATCTACTACAATATTTACGGAAGAAAAAAGGCGCATTTTCCATAAACTTTTAATAGCAAGGCTGAAATCTTCGCCGGGAACAGTAAGTGGTAAGCCTGGTGTTAAACCTGTTCTAACAATCAAACTACTGAGGTCGATGTTGGGTGATTTAACACCTCTTATTTCAGTAGCTGCAATGGTATATTTTTTCGGATTGCCATAATCGACAATATTAGAGTCTAGTCCGAAATTTTGGCCATTTGCCAAGGTTGTAAAAAACGTCATCCATCCGCACAAAAATAATAATCTCACTAAGTTGCTCATCTTACTTGAATTTGTTCTGTTGTTTTACCAAACCTGCGTTCGCGCTTTTGATAATCGAGCAAAGCTTTTACTAACTCGTTTTTATCGAAATCAGGCCATAGGGTTTCTGTAAAATAATATTCTGTATAGGCGGATTGCCACAGTAAAAAGTTACTGAGTCGATATTCGCCGCTGGTTCTAATTAATAATTCCGGGTCTGGGATTGCGCTGGTATTTAAATAAGCGCTAATTGTTTTTTCGGTGATATCAGCAGGTTTTAGTTCGCCGTTTTGCACTTTTTGTGCAATTTGTTGAACGGCATGGGTAATTTCCCAGCGGCCGGAGTAGCTCAGCGCAAGAATTAAGTTTAATCCTGTATTTGCCGAAGTCATTTTTTTTGCCTCTTCGAGCTCATCAATGCAGGCTTTTGGCAGTGAATGCCCATCGCCTATCATACCAATTCGCACATTGTTTTTGTCCAACTCAGGGGTTTCTTTTCTGATAGTTCGCACCAAAAGTTCCATCAAAGCATTTACTTCAGCTTCGGGGCGTTTCCAGTTTTCGGTGCTGAATGCGTAGAGGGTAAGGTATTGAACCCCAAGCTCTGTGCAAGTTTCCACCACTTTTCGAACAGCTTCCACTCCCGCATGATGACCATAAATACGTGCCTTGCCATTACTTTTAGCCCAACGGCCATTACCATCCATAATTATGGCAATGTGTTTAGGTATATTATTTAAGTCGAGTTGAACGGCGGACATCAGGGTGCAAATTTATCAAAAAAGGATGGTGTTATCGTGTTCCCCATTTGCCGGGTCCGGGGCATTTTAAGTCAACAAATGTATAGGATAGGAAAATTCCGGTGTAGAGATACTTATCGTTATGCTGACTATCGCCGCGTTGTTTTCCGGGTTCACCTAGTGGAAGAAAGTCGAAGGTAATACTTCTATCGCTCAAAGCCACAGCCTGTGCACCATCAGCACCGGTTGCCAATATCGAAGGGTCTACGTAGGTTTTACTCACATCGTCGAGGTAATCGGTAAACAACCAATGCCAGTTTGCTTCAATACCCATGGTAATATTTTTGTTGAGGGCGAATTTAAATCCTCCACCCATAGGCACATTTACCTGAACTCGTTGGTATTTTTCATTGCCTGTTAGTTCGGGAAACTGTTGTCCTTCTGTTCCAAGTGGCTGTAAATCAACCCATTCGTCATCAAAATAGGCCTGCGGATTAAAATAAAACACAGAAATACCAATAAAAACATAAGGGGTGAACCAATTTTTAGGTTTTTCGCGCTCCAGGGGCAAAAAGTTAAAGTCTACCCTGCCTGTAAAATCATAAATATCTGACCTAAAACTGAGATTTCTTCTTAGTTGATAAGGGTTAGAAGAGATAGAATCATAGCCATAAGTGCGTCCTCCGCTCAAACCGAGATAATATCCAATACGCGGATTTACATTGTATCGAAAAAAAACACCTGCTCCCGGCTCAACAAACTGAAGGCTTTCGAGGGTATTGTTAATGTCGCCGTAAGAGTTGGTAATGCCGCCCCAGGCGCCGATTTCAACCTCCTGGGCATACACTTTTCCCCCTAAAATAAGGCTCACTAAAAAACCAATTGTAAAATATCGACGAACAGACTGCATTAAAAGGATTGCAAAGTTACGGAAACTAGGGGTTAACGCATAGAGATTGAGATTATTGTACGCATTGTCAACTTGCTTGAAAGAGGTAACTCCGTAGTTATGCAGATTGAGGAGGTGTTTTTTGACAAGATTATACCTCCTCGAAGGTAAATCATGCCACAAAAAGGCAAAATTGGTAAAAAAGGGGATGGTGCGTTATGGTTGACTTAAATTATAACAGCCTGCCAACCATAACCACACATTTCATGATTTTATCAATTCCTGTATTTCGGTGCCTGTGGCGGTAGTTATTTTAACCACATACACACCTTTTGGCAAAATTTGTAATTCGAGTTGTTTTTGATTAATACCTGCAGTGTTTTCCTGGTAAACTACAGCACCGTTCATGTCAAGAATTACTAACTCGTAAATTGGCTGTTCAGATTGAATTGTTAAAATATCATTTACCGGATTTGGAAAAACTTGCATGTTATTTTTTTCGATGCTTGTAACAGCAACCGGATCAACTGTTATAGTATCGCCACTAATCCAATTTAAATTAAACATCACAATATTGGATTCCAGTCCGGAAGAATATTGTGCAACGCCAATTACATTATTATCGGCTGTCGCGAATAATTGATAATCTTCGTAAAAAGGATTGTATGCACCTTCTAAAATTTTGAGCGGTTGCGGCCATGCTGTTGAACCATCGGCATGTACTTTTTGTGCTGCAAAATACCAACTTGTTTGATAAAATACCACGATATCTCCTTCTGATGTTGCAATTGATTTCATCACAGGGATATATAAACTAGTGTCTTCGACATATAATGGTTGATCCCATTGAAGCACTCCTTCATCATTAATTTTTTGCATATAAATTCCGGGCGCATCGAGGCGACTATCTCGCCAGGTTGCATAATATCCATCGCCACTTTTTGTAAATGCAATATCTTCCTGTTGATTTGGGTTTTCTAAAATAGGTTGACATTCAGGGGTCCAAACAAAAGCTCCGTCCTCGTCAATTCTTGTTGCAAATACATCGTCTGAAGCACTTGTCCAGGCTGCAATCCAGCCATTATCATTATCGGGTTGCATTTCGTAATAGGTATGACTGGCATAAGTACCGCCGGTGCCACCGGTGCATTCATCCATTGCAACTTCTCCCCACAGTACATTACCATTACTATCGAATCGTGAAAAATAATATCGACCTCTGAATGATTGTAAAAATGCGCCGCCTGCGCCATCGGAAAATAATTTTATTTTACCAATTCCAGCAGGGCTCATGTCTACATGTTGAATGCCATTATATCCCCAGGGTAAAGAGCCATCGCCTTCAACTTTATTGTATAATAAATTATCGTAACCCCAACCGGTAAGATTGTAGGCTAAAAAACAACCATCTCCATTTAGCAACATGGCAATTGGTCCAACAGGTCCCCAAAAAGTATTAGTTAATGTAGCATCATCACCTGCCACTTTTGTTGGAGCTGCCCATAATGGTGTTGCATCGGAATCATATTTTTGGATAAACAAGGTGTCAGCTTGTCGATACCATGCAAGCAGAATATTACCTTCATTATTTATAACTGCATTTAAATCCCAAATATCAATTGAACTTTCAACAATTAATCTTCCATTTGATTCCCATAATTGATTGCCCATTTTATCGAGATGTTGTCCGTAAATATGTGTGATACCTGAACGTTTATCCAACCAAAAAACGAAATTACCTTCATTGTTATCGGTAGTGATTACCGGTTTATTTTGGTTGTCGGGTGCAGTGCTTAGCAGCAAGGGATTTGCAGGGTCGTTGCTCCATTGTGCGTTTAGTTTTAACGTGGTAAAAACTAAAAAGAAAAGTCCAAATTTCATTAACAGTTTCATAATCGGTAGTATTTAAACACAAATGTAGGCGTGGGCTGCCGGGTAAAATAGTAGAAAAATGGCGGATTGTAGCAACACCTATAAACTGCCTCCTCGCCTTGATTGAGCTAGGCAGGTAGTGAATAATATATAAAATCGTAAATGCAGCAGTAAGCTCAGAATGATTAATTCCGTTGATCGACGCCTAAACCAAGTTTATTCCGCAACGTATCGAGGAAATTTTGCTCGTTAGGGCGAATTAAGGCAATGGTAAAATTTTCTTTGCGCACTGCAAGTTGAACGGTGGCATCTACCGTTTCGAAGCGACTGTCGAGAGTAACTAAAAAATGTTCGCTTCTTCCTTCAATTTCAAAACTTATAACCGATTCGTCAGAAACAACAATTGGCCGAATATTTAAATTATGTGGTGCAACGGGAGTAATGACAAAATTTTCGGAGGTTGGAAAAATAATTGGTCCTCCGCAACTTAGTGAATAACCAGTTGAACCTGTTGGGGTAGAAACAATTAATCCATCGGCCCAATAACTCATTAAAAATTCGCCATTAATATAAGTATGAATAGTTATCATGGCAGATGAGTCTTTTTTGTGAATGGTAAATTCATTCAAAGCAAAATTATCTCCGCCAAATAATTCAGGCATATTGGAATCGAGGTGAATTAATGAACGTTCATCTAAACTAAATGTTCCATGTTCCAGCGCGTCAATCATATCTTCAATTCCATCTTTACCAATACTCGCAAGAAATCCCAATCTGCCGATATTAATGCCTACAATTGGCACTTTGGTATCTTTCACAATTGTAATGGTGTCGAGCAGAGTACCATCACCACCAACACTAAACATAAAATCGATATTCTTGATTTTATCTTTATCTTTTTCGTAAAATATTTCCGGATGTTGTTTGAACTGAATATTATTTACCAGGTGCGGATAATATTCTTCATGGATTAAACATTTAATATTACGGGTATGTAATAAATCGAAAAGTTGCTGCACATAAGGCAGTGCATCTTTTTTTATTAATCTTCCGTAAATGGCAACCTGCATATTTTAAATATTGAGGTAATTCATGAGTGAATCGTAGCGGTCTTTGATGATTTCTACCATATCAGATTCCTGAAAATATGCTTTTACCTGATATTGGTAACGTTCGAAAGTAGCAACAATATGTTTTATTTCGGTGCTATCAACTTTAATAGTAACAGCATGTTTTCCGGAGTCCGGTTCAACATTAAAATACAAACTGAGAATATGCGCATCGTTACCTTCTACAATACGTGCAATATCACTTAACACATAATCAGTTTTGTTGTTGAGTTCGATAATAATTACACCACCCGGTTCGCTGATTGAACTCATTTTTGCGAAATTGTATAACAAACTTTGCAGTGTAATTAATCCGATATAATGTTGCTCACTGTCTACAACCGGAATTACGGTAGTTTTCAAATTAGCAGCAACGCGAAGTACTTCGTAAATATGTTCAGTGTCTTTGACAAATGGTTTATACAAATTTTTTAAAAATTTGCCCAGTTGTTCATGTGTATCATTAAAATCGAGAATATCTTCTTCGCTAACCAGTCCGATATAATTCTGGTGATCAACCAATGGGAGGTGAGAGAGTTTAAACTCATACATCCACTCAATAGCTTTTGCTCCGGTATCTTTTATTTTTAACGGGGGAATGTTTTCCGATATGATGTCTTTTGCCAGCACGTTAATTAATTTCGTTTAGGAACTTACCCAGATAACGATTAAACTCTTCCGGTTGTTCCATCATTGGTGCATGTCCGCATTTATCTATAAAAAATAACTGCGAATTTGGAATGAGTTTATGAAACTCTTCACCAACAAACGGTGGGGTTATAGTATCGTTATTACCCCATATCAGCAAGGTTGGTGCCGAAATTTTTGCCACTTCCTCTGCCAGGTTCTGGCGGATAGCACTTTTTGCAGTTGCCAGCACACGAATAACTTTTGCCCTGTCGTTCACGATGTCAAAAAGTTCATCGACCAATTCTTTAGAAGCAAATTTTGGGTCGTAAAACGTGAGCTCCGCTTTTTTCTTGATATAATCGTAATCGCCGCGTTTCGGGTAACTGTCGCCCATGGCACTTTCAAACAAGCCGGAGCTGCCGGTTAAAACAACACCTTTAATTTTATCGGGATTAGCCAAAGCATAAATGAGTGCGATATGGCCGCCTAGTGAATTGCCGAGTACAATCACTTTTTGGTATCCTTTATAAGCCACAAAACGCTCCACATAATTTACATAACCGCCTACAGTAGTTTCTTCTATAGGTAAATCGTAAAGTGGAAGTATCGGGATAACAACTTTATGTGTTTTCTTAAATCCTTCAATTATGTCATAAAAGTTGCTCAGGGCCCCAAATAAACCGTGCAACAGCATCAGCACTTCGCCCTCGCCCTCTTCTACGTATTTAAATCCGTTTTCTTCAATTATCGTGTGATTCATACCTGTCAGTAAATCACAAAAATATGAATTTTGAATCGTTATTATAGATTTAATTGGTAGTTAGCGGGGTAAACTGTCCAACCAATTGGCCAAAAGCTGTTTCCCATGCGGTGTCAGCACCGATTCAGGGTGAAATTGAACACCTACCAAAGGGAGGGTTTTATGTTGCAATGCCATGGGTTCGTTGGTGACTTGAGTGAAGGCAGTTATTTCCAAAATAGTAGGGATTTCCGCAATATTCAGGCTATGATAGCGCATAACCTCTGTTGGAGAGGGAATATTTTTGAACAAACCTGTGCCATTGTGGTCGATTTTAGAGGTTTTGCCGTGTTGGGGAAGCGGAGAACGGACAACCGATGCCCCAAAATATGCACCCAGGGCCTGATAGCCGAGACATACCCCCAAAATGGGCAAAGTGGCGTGGAAATGATGAATAAGGTCCATGGTAATTCCGGCATCTTCGGGGCGTTTTGGACCCGGCGAAATAACAATAGCGGAAATTTTCAGGTTGCGGATTTCGGCAAGGGTGATGGCATCATTGCGTTTTACGATAGGTGTTGCGCCGTTTTGGGATAAATAATCTGCAAGATTATAAGTAAATGAATCGTAATTATCGAGCAGCAGAATTTTCATTGCGGATTGTCGGATGTATGATTGAGTTCAAACTCATCGAACCAGATTTCAAGGGTATTAAATACATTTTTTACCGGTGGAATAATGTTGCCGACAAACTCAATAGTTTTTGGTGCAAAAGGAGCAATTGTTTCGTAGGTAATGGAATCTTTTTTTGTTTCATCGGCAATGAGATTCATATTGTTGATATAAAACAACAATGTTGAGTATAACATAATCCAAATAACACACCATACAACTGCACCAATAAGCTGATTGATAAAATTGAGTTTTATCATTTTAAAAAAACCTTCAAGCATTTGTTCTAATAACCTAAATAATAAATAGATACCAATAAATACAAGGATAAAAGAAATTAAAGGTAAATAGCGCGAAGCGATGTTAAACCACCTGTCGAGATATACAGCCGCAAGCTCGCTTAAACGCACTGCTGCCATAATACCAATCACGAGAGCAATCAGCGAAACAATGGAATGAATAATCCCTTTTTTATACCCATGTATAAATGCCATTAATAAAACAATAGCGAAAATAATATCAATAATCATGAGTGGTAATTAGGTGATTTGCTAATTAAAAGTCGCTTATTATTTAGCCAATAATTCTTTTACCAATTGCGAAATCATTTTGCCATCAGCTTTTCCTGCAAGTTGTTTGGTTGCGGCACCCATAACTTTACCCATATCCTGAGGACCTGCAGCACCAACAGTTGTTATAATATTTTGCAGTTCGGTTCTCAAGGTTGCTTCATCCATTTGTTTTGGAAGAAATTTCTCAATAACCGCAATTTCTTCTGCTTCAACTGCAGCTAGTTCGGGGCGGTTTTGAGTAGTATAAATTTCTAAGCTTTCTTTTCTTTGTTTCACCAATTTTTGGAGCACCTGAATTTCCTTTTCTTCGCTTAATTCGTCGGCAGCACCTTTTTCAGTTTTGGCTAATAACAAGGCAGACTTTACACCGCGCAACGCACGTAAAGTAGCTTCTTCTTTATTCTTCATGGCATTTTTAATGCCTTCGTTTACCTGATCAAAAATTGACATATGCGATAGTTTATATTGGCAAATTTCGTGATTTAAAATGAGTTATTGAAATAGGGTAAGTCATTTCAAACAGGGCAACATTAACATTTTTTTTGTTTTACCGAACAAAACGCAACTAAAATGTATTAAATATGTCACTAACTTCACAGCATGAAAATCGGAATAGTATGTTACCCCACCTATGGCGGAAGCGGGGTTATAGCGACAGAACTGGGGAAAGCCCTGGCGGACAAAGGGTATAAAGTGCATTTTATCACTTATAAGCAACCCTTCAGGTTGGACTCTTTCCATGAGAACATTTTTTTTCATGAAGTAAATTTTAGCAATTACCCCTTATTTGAATATCCACCTTATGAAACGGCACTTGCGAGTAAAATTGTAGATGTTGCACTTTTCGAAAAACTGGATTTACTACATGTGCATTATGCTATTCCGCATGCCAGTGCAGCATATATTGCCAAACAAATTTTAAAAGAAAAAAATTATCATCTCCCTTTTATAACAACTTTACACGGAACAGATATTACCTTAGTTGGAAAAGACGAAACGTTTATTCCGGTGGTAACTTTTTCGATTAATCAGAGCGATGGTATTACATCTGTTTCGCAAAGTTTAAAAGATGAAACGTATCAGAATTTTGACATTACTAAAGATATTGCCGTTATTCCCAATTTTATCGATTTCAGTCGTTTCAAAAAACTGGACAAAGAACATTTTAGAAAAGTAATTGCTAAAAATGGTGAAAAAATAATTGTGCATACTTCTAATTTCCGGAAAGTGAAACGAGTTGAAGATGTGGTAAAAGTATTTTGTAAAATAAAAGAATCTATCCCGGCAAAATTATTATTAGTAGGTGACGGACCAGAACGACAAAATGTGGAGAAATTAACCCGTCAGGTTTGTATGGAAGATGATGTTTATTTTTTAGGCAAACAGGAAGCGGTAGAAGAATTATTAGCTATTGCCGATTTATTTGTGTTACCATCAGAAACAGAAAGTTTTGGCTTAGCGGCGTTAGAAGCCATGGCATGTGAAGTGCCGGTTATTTCGACCAACACGGGTGGTATTCCTGAAATTAATGTACAAGGTGTAACAGGTTATTTAAGTAATGTTGGTGATGTTGATGATATGGCTGCCAATGCAATAAAAATATTAAGTGATGAATCTACTTTATTGCAATTCAGGAAAAATGCGATTAAACAAGCAAATAAATTTTCGCTGGATAATATTCTTCCGTTGTATGAGGCTTATTATAAAAAGGTTGTAAATGTACAGGATTAATGTGTCCGCCGCGTTGGATGCTAATTAACAGCCGGAGAATGTACCGATGTAATAATGTACCGATGTACCAATGAAACAGCCGGGGAATGTA
>DAORKJ010000097.1:1471-13486 GCA_035439505.1 Chitinophagales bacterium | reverse complement strand
CTTCGAGGTTTAAGTGGCAGCGATTTGTGTAACGCCATTTTGGTTACATATGGATACCATCTACCTGCTTTTCTGTAATTCGTCCAACTTTTACCGCCTAAAATGCTTTGGTAAATTGAACTAATTTCAGCCTTATCAAATATTGCACTATCCGTTTTTATTTCCGATTGCTTTTTCCAAAGCAGCGTGTTTTTGATGAAAGGCTCATGATGAAGGAAAACACTATTAGAATTTAAAATTTCTTCTAAAGTTGTTGTAGCAGAGCGTGGGGCTCCGGTTATTATAATGGGTAAACCCTCTTCAACAGCCGCTATCGATTTGTTTTTAAAATCAATTAAATCATCTAAAATACATGCTAATCGTTGCGGGATTTTTTTTATTCTTACCATGCCGTCCAGCCCCCGTCTGCAACTAATGTTGTTCCCGTCATATAGCTTGATGCATCAGATGCAAGAAATGTAAATGGGCCTGTGAATTCATTGCGGTCTGCCATTCTGCCTAAAGGACTTAATTGAGCAAAGTTTTGCAAAAATTTATCATCATGGTCATTAAATATACCATGCGGTGCAATTGCATTGCATCTGATATTATCCTTTGCATAAAATGTGGCAATATATCTTGTTAAATTTGGTATAACCGATTTGGTAATTACATAATCTACCGGCTTAAATTGTTGCTGACTTTCACCAAAGTTGTATAACGATTGGTTAGGTGCAACTAATGAATAAGTAGAAGCTACATTAATGATATTGCCATGACCTTGTTTTAACATTTGTTTGATTACCAGCTGGGTGATTTGAACTAAACCCTTCACATTTACATCAAACGACTTTTGCAAAAGCGGTAATGGGAAATTTTCAAAGCGAGTAGCATTGTTTACTTTGTTTGCCTGTTTATCAAACTTTGCATCAATAGCTGCATTATTGATTAAAACATCAATACGTTTGAATTTTTTAAGGGATAATGTTATACAATTATTGCATGATGTAAGACTTGTTACATCGGTCGGGCAAACTAATACCTGCTTGCCGGCTTTTAATTTTTTAAATTCAGCTGCTATTTGGGGTGCTATTTTTTTATTGGCATCCGCTAAAATCACATTTGCTCCTTGTGCTATAAAACTTTTTGCTAAGGTTTTGCCTATTAAACCAAAAGCACCGGTTAATAAAATTACCTTATCCTTAACGGAAATATTTTCACTCATGGTTGCATAAATTTATTATAGTGTGGGATTCTGCTATCTGATTCATAGAAAGATGTATTATGTCGTCTGATTGTATTGTGTTTATAAAAAAAGTTAACTCATCTTTAAATAGGTTGTTACGGTCAAAGTCGGGTATTTCATGTTTAGTGATAACACCCAAATTGTTTATTTCCATGGTTGCTGCAAAATAGTCAATGGTGATTTTGGCTTTATCAAATAAAAACTGATAAATACGTGTTGGTGTTTTTTCTAAATAATTCAAATGCACATTAGCTACAACATCATTTTCATAAACAATTTGAAAATCGGCTACACTTTCGACATCTATAGCCAAATGTGGTGAATAATTAAAATGTTTGTGAACGGTTTTAATGGTAGCTCCGCAAATCCAGTTGACTACATCGATATCATGACTCAGGGTTAAGGCAACACCACCACCAAGTGCTTTTTGTGCTGCATAACTTGTTTTGTAATCTTCATAAGGATGCCAGTCGGGTAAATAACTGCCCCAATGTGTTTGAATGGATAATAATTTGCCATACACATTTGAGGTAATACTATTTTTTACTGCAATGAGATGTGGATGAAATCGCATCATATATGCCACATAAACTAATTTGCCTGAAGATTTTACCTTTTCAGTTAATAACTCAAAATGATTAGTATTATGTGAAAGTGGTTTTTCAACCAATACATGCATGTTTAAATCGAGACATGCTATTGTTTGTGTTAAGTGCTGACTGCTGGGTGTGCAAATTATGGCAAATAAAAATGGAATGCTTTTAACAACCTCCCAATCTGTATGTATCTGAATATATGCTGAATCTACATTTCTTAAAGGTAAATTACGCTGGCGAAAAACATGAATATTTGTATATCCCAACTGAATGAGGTTGTTGATATGCCTTTCTCCAATTGAACCTACACCGATTATTAATATGGGAGATTGTTTATTCATCAAACTTTATACAATTGGTTTGCTGTATAATTTCTTCCGCCTTGTAAAAACTATTTACATCGTCAATATCGATGGCATATTTTTTATCTATAATGAATGGAAGAATATGTTTACCACTCATGGATTGATTTTCGCTGATAAGTGATGTTTTAATAACATCTAAAGTTCCTGTTTGCCAATATACAATCGGAAGTTTTTGCCTGGGCTGATTATATGGTTCCTCTATGCCCTTTACTGTTAACAATGGCTCCATTATTTCTTCATTGTTGGCATTGAGTAACCACATTTTAAATGGTGTTAATGGCGACTCTGTTATTGCACGTAATGAATCTGCATGACTGTTTTGCAATTTGATAATAGCATCATCTATCCAACCATCAAAACGAATTGGCGAAGTGGGACGAAGTTGCACTATTAAATCGGGAGAATATCCTTCATTATCTTTTAACCATTGCAATTGATGTTGAAATACTTCTAAATCAGTAGTAAAATCACCGGCTAATTCATTTGGTCTTAAAAATGGCGTTTCTGCACCATATGTTTTGGCTATTTCAGCTATTTGATTTGAATCAGTATTCACTATTGTTCTGGTAATTAATTTACTTGATAATGCAGCCTTAATACTATACGCAATTAATGGATGCTGCAACAATGGCTTAATATTTTTGCCCGGTAAACCTTTACTACCCGACCTTGCCGGAATTATTGCTAAAACTTCCATTACCCGTTATTTTTTAATTTGTTGCGTTGAACAGTTTCAACATCTAATATTTCCTTTTCTTTATATTGTAATGCTTCGTAAGTGTGATGTAAATCGCGAACTAACTTTTGTAAGCCGGGAACCTCCAAACTTGCAGCATGATCCGTGCCCTTCCAGGTTCTGTCTTGTGTAAAATGACGTTCAATCCACCGGGCACCAAGTGTGTAAGCAGCAATATCAGTTGCTATACCTAAATGATGGCCACTAAATCCAATTGCTTTCACTTTATCGCCAAAATTTTGATATAATTTATTTATTTCTAGCAAACAGATTTCATTAAATTTTATTGGATAACCACTCGTGCAACTGTATAATACTAGTCTGTTTTTATTTTCAGGCGTATTGTTAAAAAATGCTACTATTGATGCTGTTTCCGCTGCGGTGGTCATACCTATTGATATGTGCACATCTCCCTGATAATTATCTCGTAAAACACTCAATAACTGCATATTTAAATTACAGGCAGAAGGAATTTTAATAAAGTCAGGTTGTAACTTAATGATATCGTTAGCACTACTTATATCCCAAACTGATGCACTATATCCAATGCCAATAGATTCAGCATATATTTTTAATTGTTGATGTTGTTCAAAATTGAATTCCAGATACTCGCGATGTTTGCCGTATGTTTCACCATAACTTTGCCATGGTTCAGGGTGTGAAGCATTGTATTGTTGTTCGCTTAATAATTCTTTGGGATTGCGTTTTTGAAATTTTGCATAATCGGCTCCACATTCTTTTGCTAACCTAATTAGCGTTTTTGCAATCTCAAAATCACCCATATGATTACATCCAATTTCTGCAATCACCTTTGGTTGTTGATAATCAAATTGAAACATCTTTTTACAGCTTCGCCTCCTCAGTCACATAGTGTGTTGAGCAGACAGTTAAATAATAAATTAATTATTCAGTTGTATTGTTAGTCCACAATACAATTGAACTTTCTATGTTGCCCTCTGCTTTCCAAATATTAAAGCTGTCGGAATTTAATAGGGTTGTCGACACTTTTCTATTTATTAATGCTTCGGTTTTATTTACCCAATATTGTAATTTATCCTTATCCACCTCACCAACAATTACCAGATTTATAATACCACTATCTATACCCTCGGCATAGTCGCCGGTAATACAGGCAAATTTTATTTCGCCAATCTGGTTGACGATATTCTCAACCACTTTGTCCAGACCTAAATATTTTCTGACTAAACTTTTTAATTCGGGGAACAGAGGGTGTTTTTCATTTGCCCGGTATTGAATGGTATTACCTTCGTCGAAGGAAACTAAGAAACCGGCTTTGGAAAGTTTGTTGAGTTCAAGGCGAACAGCATTGGTAGATTCATGCATTTCCTTTGCCAAACCTCTCAAATGAGCCGACGATTTGCTGTTGGAAAAAAACTTTAACAGCAGTTTAATTCGAGTTCGCGATGTGATTAAGGATTCTAACACAAAACTGAATGAGTAACAAATTTACTCATTTGGTTAACATTTGCAAATCGCCAAATCTGGGTAGTAATATAGACAACATCAAATAGCCTGCCTAACACGCATAAGGGTTGAAAGTAACGCTTCCATTTCCGCAAGTGGAACCATGTTTGGTCCATCGCTTAATGCTACTTCAGGATTAGGATGTGTTTCGATAAAAAAGCCGTCAACACCTACTGCTGCAGCTGCTTTTGCCAGGTAGGGAGCGAATTCTCTTTTACCACCACTTTTTCCTCCGGCACCACCAGGCATTTGAACGCTATGCGTAACATCAAAAATTACAGGTGCAAACTGGCGCATGATAGGCAATGAGCGCATATCTACAACTAAATTATGATATCCGAATGAAGCGCCTCTTTCGGTAAGTAACACATTATTATTACCGGTTCCGGCAACTTTTTCTACCGCATAAGCCATGTCTTCAGGTGCCATAAACTGGCCCTTTTTTACATTCACAGCTATGCCGGTTTTGCCTGCTGCTACCAACAAATCTGTTTGTCGGCACAAAAAGGCAGGTATTTGTAATACATCTGCAACTCCGGCTGCAATTGCGGCTTGTTCGGGTAAATGAATATCAGTTAACACAGGAACTCGGAATTCGGCTTTTATTTGTTGTAAAATTTGTAGGCCTTGTTCCATACCATCTCCTCTAAAAGACCCGCCTGCTGTGCGGTTTGCCTTGTCGAAGGAGGCTTTAAAAATGTAGTTATATCCGGTTTTATCTGCCACTTTTTGCATGGTAGCAGCTACTTCGCGACAAAGTTCCAGGCTTTCAATTACACAGGGGCCTGCAATTAAAAGGGGTTTGCTTTCTCCAACAATAATGTTTGGTGTAATAGTAACCGGAGCCGAAAACTTTTTAAACATGGAGCAAAATTGCAAAAAATAAGTGGCACACAGGTATCCATTTCCCGGAATTACGGATCCTGCCGTTTGTTGCGATACATACGATATAATATATATAGGAGTGGAAATAAAAACATAAGGGTATTCGGGAGTAAAAAATTGAATTTCGGGGAATTCACCCGCCCCGCCTTTAATCGGGTGATGGCACAAGTATAAAAACGACCAAATATTTATTCCAAGGGCATCAACCTGCACATAATAATGTGTAAAGACGGGGCAGAAGTGCTAATTCCGCTCGATGTTGTCCAGCCTGCTTTTCAAAAGATGAACTTGCATAGTCAGATCTCCGATTAACTTGTCCAGGTCATTCTTTTTTACCGGCATGTAGGACGACAATTTACTTTTCACAAACCATATTTCTTTCACATCATCAATGTCTACCGCTATTTCAGGGTAAGCATCGTTATCACTAATCAGGTATAATTTATGTTCAGTTTCTGCTCTGTTGATCAACCGTTTTACTAATACATTATCGGCGGTAACCACTACATGGATATAACCATCACGCACATCCTTGAAATGATTATCGCAAAAGCGGCCAATAACATAGTCGCCATGTTGAATAGTGTCCTGCATACTGTCACCTTCAATCTGAAAACACCTGAAAGTGCCGTTTCTATAGTCCGAACCCGGAAGTTTAAAGGCCGGTAGTTCTTTATAATATTCCGGTTCCAGGTAACGGGTAGGGTAACCTGCAGCAGCTTTTGTATCCACCATTACAATGTTTTCCTGTCCCTGCTCATCAACAGTTATCACAATGGGACGATACATAATAGTGCCGCTTCCCTTTTCTATATCCTTGGTAACAACCTGCTTAATCCGCTTAGTTAGGTCGGTATGCAAGAGCTCATCAATTGTTATGTCAAAAACTTTGACTATTTCAAGCAATGTCTTATGACCGGGGTTGGCCAGGTTGGCTTCAATGTTGGCAATTGTTGTCCTTCCTATACCTACAAGGTCTGCAAGTTCCTGCTGACTAAGCTTTCGCTCGTTTCTTAGATGTCTGAGATTTGAACCAATTAGTGCCATAACAATTTATTTTTTTTGTTTTTGTCAGAAAATATGACTTTATTTGTCAAAAATAATGACAATTATGGAATTTCCAAAATTTGAAGAAAAATTTTTTAAAGGTCGCGGAGCCCAAATTAATCCTTTTAATCCATTCAATAATGCCAACCTTACGCAAGAGCACTTTGAAGGCCTCGATGAAGCCTTACCGGAGCCGCGTGAAACGCAGTATTTTATTGAACAGCCCAAAAAAATACTCAATAAATTGGAAATGCCCGATGCTGCCATGATGTATTCTGTAAACCCTTATCAGGGCTGTGAACATGGTTGTATATATTGTTATGCGCGCAATTCGCATAACTATTGGGGGTTTAGCGCCGGATTGGATTTTGAAACTAAAATTATTGTTAAACATAATGCTGCCGAATTGCTGGAAAAAGTATTTATGGAGCAAAAATGGGTGCCGGGACCGGTAACTTTTTCCGGAAATACTGATTGTTATCAGCCCGTGGAGCGGAAGTTAGGCATTACCAGAAGTTTACTCGAGGTATGCCGTAAGTTTAAAAACCCGGCTGGTATTATCACCAAAAACCAATTAATTCTCCGCGATATTGATATACTCAAAGACCTGGCTAAGGAAAATCTGATTTTCGTAAATATTACTATTACAACATTGAAGGAAGATTTACGTCGTCAGTTGGAACCACGCACCTCCAGCTGTGGCAACAGGCTTAAAACCATTGAAAAACTGGCAGAAGCCGGAATTCCTGTCGGTGTAATGATAGGTCCAATTATACCGGGTCTTACTGATTCGGAAATTCCTGATATCATGAATGCTGCTGCCGATGCCGGTGCACAAACTGCCAATTATACAATGGTTCGTTTAAACGGCGCACTCGATAAAATTTTTACCGATTGGATTTGGAAAACATATCCTATGAAAGCAGAAAAAGTGCTCAATAATATTCGTTCTACTCATCAGGGACAACTTAATGATAGTCGCTGGTCACTCAGGATGCGCGGTGATGGTGAATTAGCTAATAGTATCCATCAACTTTTTTATTTGATGCGCGACAAATACATGCCAAAAAAGAAAGCTTTTGAATATAATATCAAATCGTTTAAGCGTCCCGGCCAGTTGAAACTGGATTTCGATTTATTTGCTTAATTGTAAAAGATGGATAAATGAGGAGAACGTTTTAAGTGAATTGATTTAGCTTTACATGCTTTATTCAATAGGTGCATGCAAAGCTTGAAACAATTATATTTTAATACGTTTAACAATCGCAATAAAAATGCGAATTTGCAGCGCCTTGCGAAAAATACAGGTGTACACATCATTTTTCCTTTTTATCATATTGTTAGCAATCAGTCTGTTCCGCATATCAAACATCTTTATCCGGTAAAAGACACAATTGCTTTTGAAGATGAAATGAGGTTCCTAACGCAACATTTTACGCCATTGCATATAGATGATTATGTTGCAGGAAATTATGAAAAAGGCAAAATGTATTTTGTACTTTCATTTGATGATGGTCTAAGCGAAATGCATTCGGTTGTTGCTCCAATTCTTAAACAAATGGGAATTCCTGCCACCTTTTTTTTAAATAGTGATTTTATTGATAATAAAGGATTGTTTTATCGATACAAGGTGGCAATTTTAATTGAAAAAGTTGCGACAGAGGAATTGAGCAAACAAATAACTAATTCAATAGGTTTAGGAAAAGTAAAAATTGCAAATCCCGCAAAATATTTATTACAACTTAAATGGAGCGATACTGAATTAATTGATAACATTGCTTTGGCTTGTAATGTATCATTCAATGATTATTTAGCTGAGTTAACTCCTTATTTAACTTCTGCTCAAATTCAGGTTTTAATTAATGAAGGTCATGCCATTGGTGCACATTCAATAAATCATCCTGAATATCGAACTATCGACCCGCAAATTCAATTTTTGCAAACCCGGGATAGTATGCAAATAATTGCAGATAATTTCGGGCTTAAAAAGAAATATTTTGCTTTTCCTTTTACTGCTGATGGTGTTGTAAAAGAATTATTTCCAGCCATGTATGGAGAATTAAACATTGACTTAAGTTTTGGTACTGCCGGTTTACAAACAACCAAATATCCAAAACATATTGAACGTATTCCGGCTGAACATCCACGATATGGGTTGCAAGAAATAATTGGCAACGAATATTATTATTACCGTTTTAAAAGGAGGCTTGGCAAATGACGCTGGTAAATGTGTTGATTATTGGCGCAGGTAGAAGCGGCACAACTTCTATTTCTGCTTATTTCGCAGCCCATCCTGAGGTGAGTAGCTCTATTACTAAAGAGTTGCATTATTTTTCTATTGCCGATTTATATAAAAGAGGTGAATCCTATTTTCATAGTTTGTTTCCGAATGAAACAAAAAAAATTACAACAACAGCGGACACCTATTTGCTAATGGACCATGCTGCACCGGAAAAGGTGAAAGCGTATAATCCTAATATGAAAATAATTATTATGCTGCGCGACCCAATTTCACGTTCGTATAGTAATTATAACTATTCAGTCAATTTTGGTCATGAGAAAAAAGAAAATACGTTTCTGAGTACAATTGATTTGGAAAAAGAAAGATTAAATACACTCGATATTGTTGATGTAAATAATACTTGTCATTTATATGGCAGTTTGTATCATAAACATATCAGCATTTGGAATAAATACTTTGATGCTTCTCAGCTTGTTATACTTAAATTAAATGATTTAAAAAACAACCCGGAAGCATTTTATCGTAACTTGTGCAATCGATTGGATATTAATTATGTCCCTTTTGAAGAAGCCAATAAGGAATTTAATGCAGCTTCAGGGGCGAAAAGTATTTGGTTACAGCAATTCCTTTTAAACCGAAACAATCCAATTCGGAAAACTATATCATTTATTTTGCGCCCATTTCGGAAGCTGGTGATAAAATCTGGTATCATTGATAAAGTATATGCAATGAATAAAAAACAAGTGGAAATTCTACCTTTATCTGCACATGAAATAGATGTGGCTAAACAGTATTTTAAAGATGATTTAACACTTTTGGAAAAAGATTATGGTATTTCCTTTGATAATTAACAATTTTTGGTAAACTTTTTTGATATTATTAGACTTTAACAAATATTCTATATCTCTTATATCTATACATTATGCGTGCATCAAAATATATTTTAGTGATGATTGGTTCAGGAATGCTTATTGCATTTGCTGCCTGTGGGGAAAAGAAATCAGTCGATCAACCTGTCGTTGCAGGTCCACCACCCGCTCAACCTGTTAAGGTAATTATTGTCGGAAGTGAAAACATGGACAACTCAATTGATGCTACAGGTACAGTGTTGGCCAATGAGGAAGTAGAAATACGCAGCGAAATTCAAGGTCGCGTTACAGGAGTGTATTTTAAAGAAGGTGAAAGTGTTGCAGCAGGGAAATTACTGATAAGTATTGATGACAGAGAGTTGCTTTCTCAGTTAAAGAGAACAGAGTTATCTATTCAATTGGCTAAAGATGATGAATCGCGAAAAAAACAATTGGCAGCAATTGGCGGAATTAGTAAAGAAGATTATGATGCATCACTTAATTATCTCTTAAAACTAGAAGCAGAATTAGAATTATTAAATACTCAAATAGCCAAAACTAAAATTACTGCACCGTTTTCGGGAGTTATCGGCTTGCGATATATCAGCGAAGGCGGTTATGTTACTCCTGCCAATTTAATTGCAACATTACAACAAACGCATCCTGTTAAAATTGAATTTAGTATTCCTGAAAAATATTCGGGTAATATTAAAAATGGTGCTACAGTGAATTATACTGTGGAAGGAAATAACAAATTATATACAGCAACGGTTTATGCAAAAGAACCAAAAATTGACCCTGCAACTCGCACAATAAAAATAAGAGCAACAGGACCTAATACTAATAATGAATTGATTCCCGGTGCATTTGCAAAATTGGAAATTAATTTGTCTACAATTCAGGATGCAATGATATTGCCTTCTGAAGCATTGGTTCCAACAATTAAAGGGCAGTCGGTAATGCTGGTAAAAAATGGTAAAGCAACCATGACTGTTGTTTCAACCGGATTAAGAACAGAAACAACCACACAAATTGTTGAGGGTATTTCGAAAGGAGATACGGTGATTGTAACAGGATTATTAACTGTGCGCGATGGAATGCCGGTTAAACCAATCCTTTCAGTTAAATCAAATTAATAGTAAAACGCATGAATTTATCATCAGTTTCTATAAATCGTCCCGTACTTGCAACAGTAATATCCATTTTAATTTTATTATTTGGAATTATTGGCTACTCCTTTTTAGGGGTGAGAGAATATCCAAGTGTCGATCCTCCAATTATTACGGTTACCACAAATTATATTGGCGCAAATGCTGATGTTGTTGAATCGCAAATTACAGAGGTGCTTGAGGAAAACATTAATGGTATTGCTGGTATACGTTCGTTATCATCTACAAGCGCGGATGGCAGAAGTACAATCACCGTTGAATTTGAATTAGATGTTGACCTCGAAGCAGCAACCAATGATGTTCGCGACCGTGTTAGCCAGGCTGTGCGGAATTTACCACCGGATTGTGATCCGCCTGTAGTTGCCAAAACTAGTGCAGATTCTAATCCAATTGTTTCGATGACCATTCAAAGTGATCAACGCACTTTATTGGAATTATCGGAAATTGCTAACAATGTATTTAAGGAAAGATTACAAACAATTCCCGGAGTTAGTGAAATCAGGATTTGGGGGGAAAAAAAATATTCCATGAAATTATTATTGGATCCTGTGAAATTGGCCGGATACAATTTAACACCATTGGATGTTCGTGATGCACTTAATAAAGAAAATGTCGAATTACCAACTGGAAGAATAGAAGGATATAATACCGAATTGTCAATTCGAACATTTGGGAGGCTAACAACTCAAGAAGATTTTAATGAATTAATTATTAAAGAAACCGAGGGCGCGGTAATAAAGTTAAAAGACATTGGTGAGGCTAAATTATTGCCTGAAAACGAAAGGTCTATTCTAAGAGGTAATGGTGGCATTCCGCAGGTTGCTGTCGCGATTACACCACAGCCGGGGTCTAATTATATCGATATTGCCGATGAATTTTATAATCGGGTTGATAAAATTAAGGATGAATTACCACCTGATTTAAAATATGAAATTGCGCTTGATTCAACTATTAGTATTCGCAAAGCAATTGATGAAGTTAAAGAAACATTAATTATCGCTTTTATGCTTGTGGTGCTTATCATTTTTGCGTTTTTAAGAGATTGGCGCACAACATTAATTCCGGTAATTGCAATTCCAATTTCCCTGATAGGTGCATTCTTTATTATGTATATTGCTGGTTTTTCAATCAATATATTAACGTTGTTGGGTATTGTTTTAGCAACCGGTATTGTGGTTGATGATGCCATAGTAGTACTTGAAAATATTTATGCGAAAGTAGAAAAAGGCACACCTCCTTTACAAGCTGCTCACGAAGGTTCAAAAGAAATAATATTTGCCATTATTTCTACTACCGTAACCTTAGCAGCAGTTTTTTTACCTATCATTTTTTTACAGGGATTAACCGGAAGATTATTCCGCGAATTTGGAATTACAGTAGCGGGTGCGGTTATTATTTCTGCTATTGTTTCGTTAAC
>DAORKJ010000097.1:0-1371 GCA_035439505.1 Chitinophagales bacterium | reverse complement strand
AGTCAGGAGCAAACAATCGGCGGAGATAGGAGAGCAGGTTTGCCTGTTCAATATGTTATTCAGGCGCCTGATTTTGAACAATTACGCGCTGCTATTCCGGTGTTTATGGAAAAGGCCGCACAAGAACCTGCATTTCAGGTTGTCGACATCAATTTAAAATTTAATAAACCGGAATTAACTGTTGAAATTGATAGAGACAGAGCTCGAGCTTTAGGGGTTACAGTTCGCGATATCGCAGAAACCTTGCAATTATATTTTAGCGGTCAGCGATTTGGATTTTTTATTTTTAATAATAAACAATATCAGGTAATTGGTCAGGCAACCCGGGATAATCGAGATGAACCACTCGATTTAAGTAAAGCCTACGTTAAAAATAACCGAGGTGAATTAATTCAACTGGATAATTTAGTAACACTAACCGATAAAAGTTCGCCTCCACAATTATTTCGATATAACAGATATGTTTCTGCCACTATTTCTGCTAACCCTGCGCCCGGATATACAATAGGTGATGGTATTGAAGTAATGGATAAAATTGCTGAAAGCACTTTGAATGATGACTTTTCAACTGCATTAGCCGGAACTTCAAAAGAGTTTGCAGAAAGCAGCAACAGTTTGCAATTTGCCTTTTATCTGGCACTAATTTTAATTTATTTAATTCTCGCAGCACAATTTGAAAGTTTCCGCGACCCTTTAATTGTAATGTTTACAGTCCCACTTGCACTTGCCGGCGCTGTTTTAACCTTGTCTATTTTTGGGCAAACGTTAAATATATTTAGTCAGATTGGTATTATTGTTTTGGTCGGAATTGTTACCAAAAATGGTATTCTGATTGTTGAATTCGCCAACCAAAGAAAAGAGGCGGGTTTAGATAAATTTGATGCAGTACTTGAAGCAGCAACACAACGATTTAGACCAATTTTGATGACAAGTTTTGCCACTATCTTAGGTGCTTTACCAATTGCATTGGCGTTAGGAGCATCATCAAAAAGCCGTGTTTCAATGGGGATTGCGATTATAGGAGGATTATTGTTTTCATTGATTTTAACATTATACTTAATTCCTTTGTTGTATCTGATGTGGTCATCAAAACGTAAAAAAATTGCTCATACAAATGAAGATTAATCATCTCAAAATAGCTATATCAATACTGTTTGTTGTTACACAATTAACAACAAGGGCGCAGCAATTAACATTAAATGAAGCTAAAGCAATAATGCTCAGCAATAATTATGGGATAATAATTCAAAAACTGGAAACCGATATTACCGGCTTGCAAAATTCGGCAGGCTTTGCCGGGATGTTACCTACTGTAACAGCTGAAGCTGCATATAATACCGAAATTTCAAATTCAGAACAAAAATATTTCAG
>DAORKJ010000096.1:0-13739 GCA_035439505.1 Chitinophagales bacterium | reverse complement strand
CGGATTACTTATGCCTAAAATTTGTTGTATAAAAATGGCTGTTGGTTGCAAAAGTGCAAAAGCAACGATGGTAGTTACCACATTATATAAAAAGTTACCCACCGACACTCTTTGTTTAACCGCAACCCCATCGAGCGAACCCAACAGTAACTTTACCGATGTGCCTACCTCCGAACCTATTACAACAGCCATAGCACTTTCAAAACCCAATAATTGCTGATTTAGGAAACTCAAAGTAATGGCAACTGTAGCTGCGCTGCTCTGCGTGATGGTAGTGGCGATGAACCCTAAAATCAGGAAAACCCAAGCTCCGCTGTCCTGAAAACGACTAAATACTGCCTGCAAATCTTCCGATTCAGCCGATTCCTTCATTAAACCTAAGCCTATAAACAAAAAGCTAAAGCCCATCAAAAACTTAAAAAGTGGCTCTAAATTGGTCTTTTGCTTAAAAATGAACAGTGCCATACCCGCCAAACCGGCAACAGGATATGCAAATGCCTCAATTTCTAATTTGAAGCCTATTGTAGCCACAATCCAGCTGTTTAGGGTAGTTCCGAGGTTGGTCCCCATAATTACCGCCAGGGCATTTTTAAGGGTTATTACCCCTGAACTGACAAATGCCAGCACCATAAAATTGACCACTGAACTGCTCTGTAACGCAGCAGTGATAAGGGTTCCGCTAAAAATCGCCCGAAAAGTACTGCCCGTTTGTTTCCTCAAAAACAACTTAAACCGCCTGCTCATCAGTTTTTGTAAGGCCTGCTCGAGCAACATAATGCCAAAAAGGAAAATCCCAACACCTCCTAAAATCAACCAAATGTTTAGTCCCATAAGTATTTGAAACAGCTAACCTACTTAATATTTAGTTAATATAAAATTAGTAAAAAGCCCCTGTTAACATATTTCACAAATAATAACACCACAAGTGAAATACCTTCATGTGCAATTATTTATCTTTACGCCTCATAACTCGAAAGGAATGAATAGTTTCAGCAGGATTAACAACATTACAGGATGGCTCGTATTTGCGGTAGCCCTTATCGTTTATACCATGACCATGGAAGCAACCGCCAGTTTTTGGGATTGCGGTGAGTTTATTGCAGCAACCTATAAATTGCAGGTAGTTCACCCACCAGGGGCTCCTATCTTTTTAATGGTAGGCCGCATATTTACATTATTTGCTTCAGGCCCTGAACAAGTGCCTTTAATGACAAACTTCTTCTCAGCATTATCCACTGCCTTTGGAGCACTTTTCGTGTTTTGGATTATTACCCGCATGATGCGCAAATCACTTGCCGGAACAAATGAACCAAGCGGCAGCCAACTCGCTACTATCATGTTTGGTGGTATTATTGGTGCTACTTGTTTCTTATTTATGGACAGCATTTGGTTTTCGGCTGTTGAATCAGAAGTATATGCATTAGCAACTTTCTTTTTCATATTAATTTTCTGGTCTATCGTTAAATGGGAAGCGCATGCCGATGACCCGAACTCTGATCGCTGGATATTATTTATGGCATTGATGATGGGTTTATCTATTGGCGTTCACTTACTCGCTTTATTGGTTATTCCTGCTATTGCCCTTATATATTATTTCCGTAACTACACCTATTCTCGCAAGGGATTAATTTATACCCTATTAATTGGAACTGCATTAGTTGCATTTGTATTATACGGCTTGCTCGATAAATTTATTGCTATTGCAGCTGCTTTCGACAGAACATTTGTAAATGATATTGGATTGCCTATCGGTAGCGGTATTATTGTATTTTCATTAATTGTTGTTGGTGGAATTGTATATGGTATTCGTCATGCTATTCAACGCAACAAACGTATTTTATACATCACCATGATGTCGTTTACCATGTTAATTATTGGTTTAACATCTTATGCTATGGTGTTAATTCGTGCCAAAGCAGAACCGGTAATTAATATGAACGGTATTAACGATGTGCACTCGTTTTTATCTTATTTAAAACGTGAGCAATATGGCAGTCGCGCATTATTTTACGGACCATACTGGACAGCCCAGCCAATTCAATATGAAAAAGGAAAAGCAAAATTTGGTGTTGTTCCGGGTAAAGATGGTTATCAGGTAATTTCTCACGAATTTGAACCTGTATATGATATCCCAGCTGAATATTTAAACTCACCAAATGTTTCAGAAAATGCAAGATTAATTCAGGAACGTAATAAACAAGTTTTATTCCCGCGTATGGGTTCATTGGAAGATCGACATGCAGGTTTATATTATGACTTCGCCAATGTTGACCCGGCTGCGGAACAAACTTATGTGCCAACCTATGGTGAAAATTTAAAATTTTTATTCAATTATCAGTTAGGACATATGTTTTGGAGATATTTTATGTGGAATTTCTCCGGCCGCCAAAACGATACGCAAGGTAATTTTTACGATGGATATAAAGATGGTAACTGGGTAACCGGTATTGAAGCTATCGATAAAACTAAAAATGAACAATTAGAGGAAGTACCTCCTTCATTAAAAAATGTTTTAACGCATAATAATTATTACATGTTGCCATTTATTTTAGGCATCATGGGTATGGTTTATCAATTGCGTAAGGACAAACGAGGATTTGCAGTTGTGCTTACCTTATTCCTGTTTATGGGTATCATGAATATTATTAACATGAACCAACCACCAACCGAACCACGTGAACGTGACTACGCACAAGTAGGTGCATTTTTTGCATTTGCCATTTGGATTGGCTTCGGTATTGGTGCTATCATCGATTTAGCAAAAAATTTCAAATCGAAAACTATTCAGGAATATGTATTGTATAGTGCATTGATTTTATTATCCATGTTTTTCCTTGGATTAACTATGTATTCATTCACCAACTTCTTAATGATTAGTGCTTATTTAATTATCGTTATGTTGTTGATGGGTGGAATTGCCTACGTGATTAATAATGCCATGAAAAAAGAAATGGCGCTTGCAGTGGTTGCATTTTTATTATGTATCCCTGCACCGTTTTTAATGGCATCCCAAGGTTGGGATGATCATAATCGTTCTGATAGAACATTTGCCCGCGACATTGCCAGAAATTATCTGGAATCTTGTCCGCCAAATGCCATCTTATTTACACAAGGTGATAATGATACTTATCCGTTATGGTATGCTCAGGAAGTTGAAAACATTCGACCTGATGTTAAAATTATTAACTTGAGTTTATTGGGTGTCGACTGGTATATTAATCAGTTACGACATGCAACAAACGAATCGGCTCCTATAGCTTTGACATTATCTGCTGATAAAATTTTAGGCGATAAACGTAATCAGGTTGTAGATAACGATAAGAGTAAATTCAAAAACCAAACAATGGAATTAAAAGATGTACTGGAATTTATTGGCCAGGACGATCCTAAATTCCAAGTATATAGTGAAGGTTTAGAAGATTACTTTAGTTATGTACCTACCAAAAAATTCAAGCTAACTATTGATGCCGAAAAAATGAAGGCCAACAATATTGTTCCGGAAGCTTTGGTTGAGAATATGAAAAAAGAACTCAACTTCGAATTAAAGCGTGGTACTTTATTGAAAAATGATCTAATGACGTTAGATATCGTTGCCAATAATATCAATAACAGACCTATTTGTTTTGCCATCAGCGTAACTGCCGATTCACATTTAGGGATGGAAAAATATTTAATGCAACGGAATATGGTTTACCAGCTTATGCCGGTTGAAATGGAAAACAATAAATCACAAATGGATGGTTATCGCAAACAAATGAATACCGATATCCAATATGATTTATTGGTAAATCAAAAAGATAAATTTACTTACGGCGGTGTTGAACGTGGTGGTGAAATGTATATCGATCCAAGTGGAATGGGTTCAGTGTTAACTACGAAGTATTTAAATTATTTTGAATTGGCCAAAAACTTAGACCAGGAACGTCAGTATTTAGAAGCGCAAGCTCGTCAAATGATGACCGATACGGTTAACAAAGAATACAATGAAGTAGGCCAGCAACTCATGCAGGAAAGTGCAGATAAAAAGAAAAAAACAATCGAAGTATTGGATTTAATGCAAACTTTATTTCCTGACTCCAGTGTACCATATGACTTTAATATGGTGAATGTTGCGCAGGTATATCAGCGTTTAGGTGAAAATGAAAAAGCAATGGCTATTGTTACCACAATGAAAGAACGCGTTATGCAGGAATTGGAATATTATTACAAAATGACCTTAAAAAGTTCCTTAACTGCTTCTATGTTTGAAGATGATAAATTGCGTTCTGAAACATGGGTTTATTATACAGTAAACATGGCACGCAGCGCCGGTGATAAAGATTTTGCTGAAGCATTAGATAAAGAATGGGAAACATTGCGCATGAAATACGGAATATTAGCACCTAATGAGAGAGGCAGAAAATAAACGACAACGCAAAAAATTTGATAATCTGGTATTCGGCAGACAACCGGTTGCTGAATTACTCAATAGCGATAAAACAGTAGATAAAATACTACTTCAAAATTCGGCACAGGGCGATATTGTTCCCCTCATCAAACAAAAAGCTACGGAAAAAGCAATTCCACTGCAATATGTGCCAATAGAAAAATTAAATGCATTAACAGGAGGCAATCACCAGGGGGTGATTGCCTTTACTGCTGCCATTAGCTTCCAAAAAATTGATGACATTTTACCATTTATTATTGAACGTGGTGAAACGCCTTTGTTATTAATTTTAGATGGCATTACAGATGTTCGCAATTTTGGAGCAATAGCACGAACAGCATGGGCAAGTGGCGTACATGCGATTATTATTCCTACTCATAGCGCAGCACCCGTAAACAGCGATGCCATTAAAACCAGCGCCGGGGCATTACAACAAATACCGGTGTGCAGAGAAAAAAATTACGAACTGGTTTTAAAATATTTACAACTCAACGGTATGCAAATTATCGGTGCAGATAGTAATGCCGGTAAATTCATTTTTGATGCCGACCTGACTGTTCCAACTGCTATCATAATGGGTTCGGAAGATGAAGGAATAAGTGCGTTATCGAGAAAATATCTCACCAATACAGTGAAAATTCCACTTCAAAATAATTTCGATTCTTATAATGTTTCTGTTGCTGCAGGCATGATTTTATACGAAGTTATGCGCCAACGCATGTGATAATTATACAAAGTAATTTCAATTTTATTCAATTGGTCGCTGCAAGTAAGTCCTGAAAAGTGTACTCCTGTTATCTATTTTCCCAAAACATTTGAAAAACGTTTAAAGTCATTTACAAATAATTACCAGTTGCCGGGATTGATAGGTTTATTTTTACCCTCAAAACAGGCTTCAAATGAAAAAACTCTTTTTAATGTATGGCATGCTATGTTTAGCGTGCAATTTAATCGCTCAAACAACACTAAATAATACACCTTCAAAAGCTGTTAGTGTATCTATTCGGAGTATGAATGATGAGCAATATCCGGACAATAACAGTATTGGTTTCAGGAGTACACAGGTTGGTATTTATACGCATAACGAAATTCAATTTTCCCCTACCGAAAACGGCAAATTTGATATCCAAATTACACCGGGTAATGGTAAAAGTGATACCATTCTTTTAAGTGGAATTGATTTAAAAGAAATGATTCCTTCTATACCGGTTTATGTACAACAAAATGAATACCTCACTTATTTAGCATTATTAAATCAGGAATGGAACCGAATTCAGGTAAAATTTAACAATCAACAGTTTGTTACTTCCGGTCCAGGCGACGAAGATAAAATAATCAGCAGAGTTGATATTGCTAATAATTGTTTAGGTAAAGGAGATTGGGAAATTATTTTTTTTACAAAAGAAAACGATAAGGAAGTATTATACTTCCAATGTTGGTTTACCTTTCCTGATGAATTATACAATCACTTATTTAAAATGCGCAATGGCATTGAAATAACCACATTTAATAACATGTTAAAAAATTACGGCAACAGAGGTGGGGAATATGTAGATTTAAGCGTTTTACGCACTGTTAATGGTTCACAGGAAATACCATTTCAAAACCTCAACAATGAGCTATACCCTTTAAAAGGTGAACGTCAAACGAAGGCTAAAAATATTATTTACCCGGTCAATTATAAGAATATAAATAGTTTCCTTAATGACTCTACGCAATTTGCAACATTTGCATCACCTGGTATGTATACTAAAACACAGCCGCGTGCTACGCAATTAAGTAAGTTCAAAGCATTAACCAAGGTGATGTATGCGCAAACTATTTCAACTAATACTTCTAAAACCCCGACAACAGAAATTAAACTGTTATATAATGCTGAAGGGAAAACTGTTCAATACATTATTGGAGGCATTATAATGGATAAAATTCCTGTTCTTTCACCTGATAATCTCCATAATGGATATCAACGCCCAATGGGTATTGGAAATCATTCTTTTTATAGTGCATATAACGATATTCTTTCAAATTCGTCACGCGAAAATCCATATTATGGCCTCCTATTAGATGAAAATGGTTTGTGGCTGGATAGTCATACCATTGGCACTGATGGTCCATTGTTATTTAGGGAAGAAGGTAATCCTAATAAATTGCACATTTTATTACTGTCTTTTGAACGCCATGCATTTGTGGGACATTATGTAATAGCAATTCCACAATAACAGGTTTCACTTTTCATTTATTTCACTTCAAAAAAAAATTGGTTTATGATTAAATCATTATGCATAATTGTATTCATTACAATTTCAGTAACACTTGCCGCTCAAACGCCGGCACCGGTAAATACCTTTTGGGATAAAATTAAATTTAATGCTGATTTACGAACACGAACTGAATATGACTGGATGAATATTACAGCAGCCGGTGATACCAATGACAATAGATTGAGGTTGCGTACTCGTGCAAGATTTGGATTTACTTATCAATATAACGACAAGGTTGAATTTGGAATGCGACTCCGCGCTGGAAACGCTGCTGATCAGCAATCACCACACGTATCGTTTGGCTCACCGGGAGAATTTGCTCCTATAGGATTAGCTTTTGATAAAGCCTACATAAAAGTAAATCATAAAGGCTTATGGGCAACAACAGGTAAAAATACTTATCCATTTTATTACCACAACGAATTATTTTGGGATGAAGATGTAACACCCGAAGGCATAGCAGCTGGTTATGATTGGAAAATCGGCAATACTACACATGTGAAACCGACTGCCGGATTTTTCTTTATTTCTTCTACCGGTAAACCTTTCGATACAGATGTAACTTTAAAAGCAGCACAATTGCATGTTAATGTTGCTAAAAATAAATCAGAAATAAATATAGCATCAGGTATTTTTAGTATTAACGACTTACCCAATTTACCGGATGGCACTGGCACATTTAAAATTGATTATATGATGGTTGTAAGTAATTTAAAATATACTTATAAATCAAAAATTCCGATTGCTGTTACTGCGGATATCATGTTAAATCTTGAAGATTATACCGACTCAACTATTGTTGCCAATCAACATCAGGACCAAACAACAGGTTATGTAGTTGGTGCTGAACTTGGCCAATTAAAAGATAAAAAAAATTATATGTTAGGCGTGTATTATGCGCATATTGAAAAATATAGTGTAGTTGATTATTTTGCACAAGATGATTGGTTGCGATGGGGTTATTCTGGTGCTACAGGAACACGAAGCAGCAATTTTGAAGGTGTGGAACTTAGAGCAGGTTATGCATTTGGGCCAAAATTTAATGTACTGGCAAGAACTTATTTGTGTAATGGTATTGTAGCTAATACACCACAATCTGAAATCGAAACAGCAAACCGGTTTCGATTAGATTTGAATATTGGATTCTGACAGGGTATTGATTAGCCGCTGTTGCTTTTTATCCATCTTAAACAATTTCAAAAAGGATGATGATTTTTTAAATCTTCATCCTTTTTAATTGTACGCCGGTTTTAAATGGTATACCTGCATTTATTTAAATTATTAATTTTGCTTCAAACTTCATAAGTATGCGTGCAGTATTACTAACTTTTAGCATAATTGCTTCCCTAAATGCCTTTTCCCAAGCTCCTTACAAATTACAAGGCACTATTGAACCTGGTACATGGACCGTTTTGAGCGATATGAATGAATCGCGTAACGGCCATACCACCACCTATTTATCTGATGGGAAAGTATTGGTAACAGGCGGTTACGACGGCACACAAAACCTTGCCACTGCAGAGATTTACGATCAGGCTGCTGATACATGGACTGCTACCGGAAACATGGATAGTATTCGATTTTCGCATACTGCTACATTGTTAGACAATGGAAAAGTTTTAATCATCGGTGGATGGAATGGCGGGTTTTTAGATTATAAATCTACACTTTTATACGACCCGGCAAGTGGCACATTTACACATGGTCCGGATATGAAATACGGACGTTCAGGCCATACAGCAACTAAATTAAATAATGGCAAAATATTAATAGTCGGCGGTTATAGCGGAATTTCAGGCAATACAAGTGTTGTAGAAATTTATGACCCTGCCACTAATACAATTGAAGAATTTGCCAGCCTGAATAAAGGCAGAAGTTACCACACTGCTACCTTAGTAGGCGATGGACGTGTGGTAGTGGCAGCAGGATTTAATCCTGATTATGGATTTCAGATGAACAGCACCGAAATATATGATCCTGTTTTAAATACCTGGACAGAAATCGGCAATTTAGGAACAGCCCGTGACTATGCTGCCGCTGTTTATGTTGAATATGAAAATGCTGTTTTTTTAATTGGTGGACGCATTTTTAATGGCTTCGATTATGAAGGTATTACCAGTGTAGAAAAATTATCTTTATCAGGTGATTCATGGGTAGATTTCGACCCAATTCCTGAACCACAAAGTTATATTCAGGCATTTCCATTTGAGTGGGTTGATTATGATGTGTTAATTCCTTGTATGCTGGTTCCGGGTGGAACAAATGCTTCCGGTTTTGGAACAGATTTGACATTTTCCGGAACTTATGCATATGATTTTGCAGCCGACACTTGGATTGAAGTTCCAATGTTTTTCCACGACCGTTATTATTATGCGGCAGATAAACATCAACAAGATATTATAGTTACCGGTGGCGAAGGTGGAACTGTGGAATTATTTAAAGCTTCTGAATTTATTGCTATTCATAATACATTAAATAATACCTTAAGTTTATCTCCAAATCCTGCAGACAATTACATCAATATTACATTATCAGCCGAAAAGGAAGTTAATAATATTGAAGTATTTAATATGATGGGAGATGTTGTTATGCAAATAAATAATGTTTATCCTACACAAAATAAAATTGCGTTAGATATCCATCATTTACCTGCAGGAAATTATGTTGTAAAAGCAAACGGAAATAATCAAATTACTTCCGGCACATTTATTAAAGAATAAATTACAAGGCTAAAATTTCAACCAGCTTCAACATTTGTTTGTTGATGTCCATATGATGTTTGGTAGCATTTGCAAATGGTGTAAATGCTAATTCATCATTAATTAAACCGGCCATTACATTTTTTTTGCCGTCGGCTAATGCTTCAACTGCTGCCATACCCAAACGACTGCCTAAAATACGGTCGCGCACTGTAGGGTTACCACCACGTTGAATATGTCCGAGCACCGAAACGCGTGTATCGTAGTAATCAAATTTTTCTTTCACCAGCTTTGCAATTTCAAATGCACCACCGCGTTCATCACCTTCTGCAACAATTACAATTGCCGATGATTTTTGATGTTGCCATCCATTTTGTAAAATGCTGATGAGGTTATCGATATTGGTTTCTGTTTCAGGAATTACAATGGCTTCAGCACCACCGGCAATTCCGCATGATAATGCAATAAATCCGGCATCCCGTCCCATTACTTCTACAAAAAATAAACGATTATGAGAAATAGCGGTATCGCGAATTTTATCAATACAATCTATTGCTGTATTAATTGCAGTATCAAATCCTAACGTATAATCCGTTCCAAACAAATCGTTATCAATTGTTCCTGCAACACCTACGCAAGTAATACCATATTCTTTTTCAAATACCGTTGCACCGCGAAAAGTACCATCACCACCAATAGCAACAAATCCTTCTATACCATGAAGCTTTAAATTATCGTAAGCTGTTTTCCTTCCCTCAGGAGTCATAAATCGCTGCGAACGTGCAGTTTTTAAAATTGTTCCTCCACGTTGAATAATATTACTAACGTCATGTGATTCCATTTTATAAAAATCACCGTCAATCATTCCTTCATAACCTCTTCTAATACCATAAACTTCCATGCCGTTATAAATACCTGTACGCACTACTGCACGTATACAAGCATTCATACCCGGAGAATCACCACCGGAAGTCATTACTGCAATCTTTTTCATTTGAGCGCTGTGTTTTATTTATTTAATTATTATTTAATATGCTTGAGCATATCTGCCGTCATTTTATCTAAATCATATTCATGTTGCCAACCCCAATCTGCACGTGCGGCACTGTCGTCAATACTACCCGGCCATGTTTCCGCAATTTTTTGGCGAAAATCAACATCATACGTTAATTCAAAATCAGGAATATGTTTTTTTATCGCTTCACCCACCATTTTTGGTGAAAATGTCATTGCTGCCAGATTATAGGATGAACGTACTTTAATTGTATCAGCAGGTGCGTCCATCAATTGCACAGTAGCTTTAATAGCGTCGGGCATATACATCATTGGCAACAAGGTATTTTCGGCAATGTAACAAGTATATTTCCCTGTTTGTTTTGCTTTAAAATAAATATCAACTGCATAATCTGTTGTTCCGCCCCCGGGTTCTGTTTTATAACTGATAATTCCCGGGTATCGTATGCTGCGAACATCTAATCCATATTTTAAAAAATACCATTCACACCATCTTTCTCCAGCCTGTTTGCTGATACCATATATGGTATTCGGTTCCATGATGGTAATTTGCGGTGTATCGGTTTTTGGAGTAGTTGGTCCAAATGCCGCTATTGAACTCGGCCAATACATTTTTTTTATCCCTTTTTCTCTCGCTACTTCCAGGGTATTTATAAGGCCATCCATATTTAATTGCCAGGCTTTTTGCGGAAATTTTTCACCGGTAGCAGAAAGCATGGCAGCCATATTATATATCTGTGTAAGCTTATACTTATCGGCAAGTTCGGCGATGCGATTGCGGTCCAAAACATTCAATTCTTCGAATGGTCCCGATTCGGCTAACTCGCCAACCGGTATCTTTATATCAGCAGCTACAACATTGCTGTTGCCATATTGGCTGCGCAGTAACATGGTTAATTCAGCGCCAATCTGGCCGCTTGCTCCAATTAACAGTATCGTTTCTCCAGGCATGTATGCAGTTTAACAGAACAAATTTAGACTTACACGTAATATTTACAAATTTATTGCGCTAAGATATAATGATTTACCTTTACGTGCGTTCGTAACCTGAAATGAATAAGATACTTGTAGTGGTCGGAACCAGACCCAATTTTATTAAAATAGTGCAGTTTAAACATTATGCTGCGTTGTATGGCTTCGATTTGAAGATTGTACACACGGGGCAGCATTATGATGAAAACCTGTCTGATGTGTTCTTTCAGCAATTAGGCATCACACCCGATTACTTTCTGGATACACGCACCGCTAATCCCGACATGCAGTTAAATTTGATTAAAGCAAGACTTAACCATTTACTCAATAATACTTACAAGCCGGATTTAATGGTCGTGGTTGGTGATGTAAACTCGACCCGCGCCGCTGCAGAAACTGCTCAAATTTTAAACATTCCTATTGCACATGTTGAAAGCGGATTGCGCAGTTTTGATCAAAGTATGCCGGAAGAAATTAATCGTATTGTTACCGATAACCTTGCCGACTATTTTTTTGTGACTGAACAAAGTGGTATCGATAATTTATTGGAAGAGGGTAAAAAAGCAGCTGACATATATTTTGTTGGCAATACCATGATTGATGCATTAGTAGCGTATGATCAGGTGATTGCAGAAAATACCATCATGACCAAACTCGATGTTACTGAACGGGCATTTGCTTTGGTTACTATTCACCGCCCATCTAATGTAGATAATAAATCGGCACTGGAACAAAACATTCATTTATTACAAAATATCGCCATTAAATATCCCGTAATTTTTCCGGTGCATCCACGGACAAAAAATAAATTGGAGCAGTTTCAATTATTATCGCTCTTAACATCAAACCCCAATATCCGTCTTTGTGAACCACTCGATTATTTTGCATTTCAAAAATTAATTGCTTCCTGCAAATTTATTGTTACCGATAGTGGTGGTATTCAGGAAGAAGCTACATTCAGGAAAAAACCTTGCATTACCATTCGCCCAAATACTGAACGACCTTCTACAATAACATTAGGCACAAATACTTTAGTTGAGGCGGACATTTCAAAAATAAATCAACTTATTACCGATATCGAAAAACACAATTACAAAGAAGGCAATATTCCTCCATTATGGGATGGAAAAGCTACTGCAAGAATTTTCCAGGTGTTGGATAAATTACGTTAAAAAAAAACGGCGTTTAGCATTAAATAAATGTTATGCAAGCACCTAAATGTTCCGGTAAATAGTAATTATTGTTTAGTGGTAATGCGGTTCAACAATTCCGCATATTTTTTTGTAATATTTTGGCGTGAATAGTGCGCTATTCCTGCAGTATCGGCCTTTAGGGCTCCGCTTTTAAACGCTTTGTACATTGTGCTCAGCGCATTTTTTATTGCTTGTTTATCTTTAAAATCTGCAACCATTCCTGCACCTGTTTCGTGAATTATTTTCGCTGCATCTCCTTGCAAATTGCCTATCGCTAAAACCGGTCGTTTTGCAGCTAAATATTCAAATAATTTAGCCGGAATTCGCCCCATAATATCTTGTGCATCATTTAACAACAATAACAATACCGTAGATTGCATCATAGCTTTAGTTGCTTCCTGATGAGTGAGCTGACCGGCAAAAAATACTTTTGAGGTGAGTTGATATTTTTCTAAATATGCTGCAACACTATAATCATATTTACCTGTAAAACGAATTTGCAAATCTTCTTGGAATGATCCATTTTCGTCACACAATTCTTTTAAAACTTCCCATAAAATTTCAGGGTTTCTTGCTTTGTTAATCATACCGATATGGTTCAGCACAAAACCTTCAAACAAAGGAATTATTTCCTGTGGAAAATCATCAGCGTCAAATCCATTAGTAATTACTTCGGTATTGCCATTATTTATAGCATTAAAATCTTTTGCCCAATCCCAACTTACCGTGACTACTTTTGTGGCAGCCGTCAACACTTTTTTTTCCAGTGCATGATGTTTTTTATCTGCCCAATTCGAAAGATGTAAATCTTGATAATAATCAATTTTTGTCCAAGGGTCTCTGAAATCGGCAATCCATGGCAAACCTGTTTTTTGTTTTACCCCATTGGCAATAAGGTGCATACTATGCGGAGGGCCGGTAGAAATTATTGCCTCAACAGGATGTGATTGTAAATATTTAGTCAAGAACAGAATGGAAGGATGAATCCAAAATTTTCGGGCATCGGGAATAAAAAAATTCCCTCTTATCCAAACGGCAAATTGTTGCATGAAACCCTGTTTCTTCTTTTCATGTAGAAATCCGGCGTTAATCTTCTCCCCTTTTTTAAAGCCTAATAATTTTTTATAGAGCGTATAAGGTTCCCTGATTGGTCGCCTGATAACTTCAATATTAT
>DAORKJ010000095.1:10954-13974 GCA_035439505.1 Chitinophagales bacterium | reverse complement strand
AAATAAAAAACTCCCGGCGAATGCCGAGAGTTTAAATAAAATTAATCATTTATTGCTTCTGTAAAATTCCGATACCTATTTTATCGGCATCCATTATCTGCAACAGATAATTTCCTGCAGGCAATGATTGCACATCCGCGACAATAATATTGGATTGTTGCGTATATGTTAATGGAATTGCTCTTCCTGTAATATCATAAGCAATTACCGTATAAATGGTATTATTATCCATAACAATTTGTACCAAATCGTTAGCCGGATTTGGCGACAAACTCAATTGAACAGTCTCGAAATTAAATGCCGCATTCGTATTTATCTGGCGACATGAATCATCACTTCCAAAATCGTTTGTGGCAGTTAAACAAATGGTATAATTACCACTAACTGCAAAAGTATGAGACGGATTTTGTTCCGTAGAAGTTCCACCATCTCCAAAATCCCAGCTCCATGCATTTGGTGAATTTGTCGACATATCCGTAAATACACCGGTCAATGCAACAAAACTCACATCAAAATCAGCAGCAGGAATAAGTGCTTCTGTATTGGTAATAGTAACAGGTAAACAATATACTTCAAACCCTAATGCATTTGTTGCAGTCATACAAACAGTAAATGTACCTTCAGTTAAATAAGTATGAGTCGGATTTTGTAAGGTACTTGTTCCGCCATCACCAAAAACCCAGCTCCAAGAAGTAGGATCATTTAACGTGAGGTCGGTGAATGATACTATTGGGTCACCTGTATAAGTAAATGCAGCATCCGGTGGTAAAATGACATTTATTGTTGTACAATAATTATCAGTTCCATATGGATTTTCTGCGGTTAAACAAACCGTGTAATTATCCGCGGTGAGATAAGTATGCACCGGATTAATTTCATTGCTGAATGTACCATCACCAAAATCCCATGTATAACAACCGGTTGCATCTGTTGATAAATTAGTAAAAGTTACTTCCTCAATATCAATTGCTGCAGTAAAATTGGCAGTTGGTAAAGTTGGTGTAAAGCTTTCGCTATCCCAAGATTGGTACAACATATTATTTGTTGTTATTGGATCACCTTCATTAAAATGTCCTGGCTCATTATCCTGTTGCCAGATAGCATGAATTTTTCCATCTACCATTCTGTCGTAAATATTCAAATAAAAATTTTCAACGCCATCCTCCGCATTTTTTGTAAGATTAACCGGGTCTGTCCACGAACCACCACCATCGTTTGAATACATGCCAAAAATATCGTGAAACGATTGAGCTGACGGATTAGTTGGGTCATCAAACTCATCGGTATATTCAATTTTCATTGCGTATAATAAATATAAAACACCACTAGCAGCATCTATTGCAGCAGCAGGATTGGTAGCTGGTGCCGCGCTTCGATAATTAAATGTGCTGGCTCCAATTCCTGCATATGGATTATTATCACAGGTTGCATTAACCCAGTCCAATTCAATATCAATTATTTCTGCTGCAGGCATGCCAGAGGACCAATGCCACATACCCATGGTATTCCAGTTAACGGTCCAGAAAAATGCACCTGCATCACTATAAATGCGATATAACGGAGAAAATACATGCACAATACCATCATCATCAATTATCATGTTATGAGAACCATCAGTGGTATTCACAGTATCAGTCACTAAATCGCCATCGATATCTGTTTGTACTGTTCCTGTATAATTATCAAAAGGGAAATCAATGATATCCGTTTTTTCCCAAGTGCCATCATTTCCATAATCGTCGGAATGTAATAAGATTAAATCGGAATTAATCATGCCAAATAAAACGTAAACATGATTTTCATAAGCAGCTACCTGATAATTTTCAGCAGCATTGGTAATAATAGGAACACCATCTGCTTCTGTTAAAAACGGCAGCGTATAATTTAATATGTTCCACGATTCACCACCATCGTCGGAGCGCGAAAAAATCATTGAAGTAATAATTTGTGTATCTGCACAAACTACATACACGATATTGGACGATGCGGGAGAATAGGCAACGGGCCAAATACCACGTATATCGTCAGAGCCTGCTGTTTCAGTCCATGTTGTTGAACCAATGGCATCATTTTCAAATAACTGAATTTTATTTGCACCTGCATCATGGGCAATAATTAATTCATGATCTTCCACATTAAGTATTTCGCCAAAACCGGTGCGTACTGATTCTGCTCTAAGCGTTGGAGCAGCACCCCAGGCGCCTTCATACCGATTGTAGAACATCCCTCGATCAGGAAATGTGCCGGTTAAATCTGTAGATCCAGTCCAAACTGTGGAAACGGTGCCGTCGTCATAAACAATAATGCGGTGTTTTGCACTATTATTTGTTTGCACATCGTAAGTGGTTGTTCCTACGGTTGTTTGAGCAAATAAATTGAAGGAATAAATTACGGCAACTAAAAGGAGTAATTTTTTTTTCATGCTTATTTTTTTAGCTGTTAAAAAACACGAAGGGAAAAACAACAATGAAGTAGTTAAAAAACAACACCCCTAATTTATTTAGAGGTGTTGTTTTTTTTGGTAATTAATCTATCATTATTGTATTGGTAACAATTTTACCATTACAAGTAGAAGTAACATAATAAATTCCGGTAGGAACACCATTTAAATTAACCGGTAAAGTAAAGTTATAAGCGGAAGGTGTGCTGGTATTTTCATACACAATCTGACCAACAGCATTGATAATAACAGTATTTACACTTGTATTTTCATAACCATTTAATTCGATGGTAAATACACCATTTGATGGATTAGGGAAAACATTTATTGATTCACGAGTTTCACCTTCTCTTAATGGTAATGTTGTAAAATAAGCAATGTCAGAATAAGGAGAAATTGTTCCTTCATCGTAACATACTGTTTTAACACGGAAACCATAAGTAGTTTCAGGTGCTAATTTGCCTTCAGGAATAGCATACATATTGGTATTTGGACGGCGTTTACCAACATTTGCCATATCGGCAACATTCCAGAATGCCACAATATATTGATCGGCTTCTGCAACAGCATCCCAATGCAT
>DAORKJ010000095.1:0-10854 GCA_035439505.1 Chitinophagales bacterium | reverse complement strand
ACACCAAAAATATCGCGGAATGATTGTGCAGAACCGTTTGTTGGGTCACCAAATAAATCGGTGTATTCAATTGCCATCGTATATGTTAAATAAATTCTACCTGTTGCAGGGTCAATACAAGCACCAGGTGTAGAAACAATACCAGGGTAACGATAATGTGAACGGAAAGCACCTAAACCTGCATCAGGATCACCAAGACCATCAGTATTATCCCAATCTAATGTTAAGTCCACTAATTCAGCTTCTGCCATACCTGTATGCCATTGCCAAACACCCATAGGTGCGCTGTAATCATATGACCAAAATGCACCTATACCATCGTTAAAAATATTTACATAACCGGTATATACATGAACGTTACCATCGCCATCAACAATAATATTGTGATTACCGTCAGTAGTTTCAATTACATCTGTAACAAAATCGCCATCTACATCTGTTTGTGTAAGGCCATTGTAATTATCAATTGGGAAATTATGCAATACTGTGCTTGTCCAAGTTCCAACAGCACCATTTGCATTCGAAGAAATTAATACTAAATCTGAATTTGGCACGCCGTATAAGATATATACGTTGGTACCCGATACTGCAATTTGATAAGTTTCGGCAGCCGCAACTAAACCAACACCCAATCCAGGAATACCTTCCGCAGCAGTTAAAAACGGTACGGTGGAATTTAATACCGACCAGGTTAAACCACCATCATCAGAACGCGAAAAACGCAATTCAGTTGGAGGGTTAGCGTTAGCATTTACCATATAAATATCATTAGTTCCTTCAGGACAAACAGCTGCAGGCCAAAAACCGGTAACATCATCAGAACCAGTTAATTCAGTCCACGTTGTGCCACCAATGCTGGAGTTAGCATACAATTGTATCGAAAGTGCTGCACCGTCGTGAGCCAGGGTTACTTCATGGTCGAGCACTGTGATGACTTCGCCAAAACCTGTTTTAGTTGTTTCTACACGGGTTGCAGGAAAGGCACCCCAGGTAGCACCGTTGTAATGATTAAAAAACATACCGCGATCGGGGTTGGTAGTGCCGACAGCGTAATCTGTTGAGCCTGTCCAGGCTGCTGAAATACTGCCGTCGTCATATACTGAAATACGATGTTTGGCGGCATTATTGGTTTGTACATCGTAAGATGTATTGCCAATAATGGTTTGCGAGAAGGCTACTGATGAGGAAATCAGCAGCAATGGGAGTAAAATTCGTTTTTTCATTATAAGTGCTTTTGGTTAATAAAAGTTAATATTACTTAATCCAATTGGTAAAAACAAAGGAAATTTCCAAGAATATTAATCAATCGTTAAAATTTTTAAAGGCCAAAGATTGGTGATACCTTTGCACCGTTTATTGAGATTTCACCCCGCTTGTAACGGGATACAAAATTTCTACTATGGCCTTATTATACAACAGAATTTCCCACAAGGAACTCAAACAGCGTATGCTGGAATCGGATGAAAAAAGAATGACTGTTTCTTTTTATGAATATTTTCCGATTGAAGATCCAAAATTATTTCGCGATACATTATTTGCCGATTTATCACCATTAGGTGTTATGGGCAGAATTTATGTTGCACATGAAGGAATTAATGCGCAAATGAGTTTGCCGGTTGAACAATTTGACAATTTCAAAAAATATATAAACAGTGTTGTGCATTCAACACAATTTACCGACCCTGTAACCGGTGAAAAACAATTGCGATTAAATGTTGCAGTTGATGACGACGGAAAATCGTTTTTTGTTTTAAAAATAAAAGTGCGTGAAAAAATTGTTGCTGATGGTATTAACGACCCATCATTCAGCATGCAAAATAAAGGGAAATACCTGACTGCAGAAGCCTATAATCAATTGTCGGAAAACCCCGATACGATTATTGTTGACATGCGTAATCACTATGAATATGAAGTTGGTCATTTTAAGAATGCCATCGAAGTTCCGAGTGATACATTCCGCGAACAATTGCCAATGGCTGCAGACATGTTAAAGGATAAAAAAGATAAACCGATTATCATGTATTGCACCGGTGGCATTCGTTGCGAAAAAGCAAGTGCCTATATGTTACACAACGGATTTAAAAATGTGTATCATATTGAAGGTGGTATTATTCATTATGCCAATACTATTAAAGAACAACATCTCGAAAATAAATTTATCGGTAAAAACTTTGTGTTTGATGATAGATTAGGTGAGCGAATTGGTGATGAAATTATTTCCAATTGTCACCAATGTGACAACCCTGCCGATACACATACCAATTGTGTTAATCCTGGATGTCATTTGTTATTCATTCAGTGCCCTACCTGCGCCGAAAAATTTGCAGGCTGTTGTTCACAGGAATGTTATGATATTATTCAGCTTCCGGAAGAAGAGCAGAAAAAACTACGCCAGGGCATCGATAAAGGTCAAAACATTTTTAATAAGTCGCGGGTGCGGATGAATGCTATCCGTCATTAAACGACAATTGCTATTGTAATCTTCCTTTGATTTACAGCAACGGGCACTGTAATCCCTGCTTCTCGCCGAGGGTTGGTGGATTGGGTGTGTAATACTAAAAGCAAATGTTCAGATAATTGTGTCATTACGAACCAAGAAAGTATCTTTGCCGTTCATCATAAAAATAACGCTTAAACATGCCATATTTATTCACTTCTGAGAGTGTGAGCGAGGGACATCCCGACAAGGTTGCGGACCAGATCTCTGATGCTTTAATCGACAACTTTTTAGCTTTCGACCCAAGCAGCAAGGTAGCCTGTGAAACGCTGGTAACTACCGGTCAGGTTGTGCTTGCAGGAGAGGTAAAAAGTAAAACCTACCTCGACGTGCAAAATATTGCCCGTGATGTAATTGCTAAAATCGGTTATACCAAGAGTGAATATATGTTTGAAGCAAAATCGTGCGGTATTTTGTCTGCCATTCACGAACAAAGCCCTGATATCAATATGGGCGTTGAACGCAAAAAGAAAGAAGACCAGGGCGCCGGCGACCAGGGTATGATGTTCGGTTATGCTTGTCGCGAAACCGATAATTACATGCCTTTATCACTCGAAATTGCACATTTGTTACTCATAGAACTTGCAAAAATTCGTCGCGAAGGCAAAGTGATGAAATATTTACGTCCCGATTCTAAAAGTCAGGTGACTATTGAATACGCTGATGATAAATCACCATTGCGTATTGATACCATCGTTATCTCAACGCAGCATGATGATTTTGGTGAAGAGAAAAAAATGTTGGCAGAGATTAAAAATGACGTAGCTGAAATATTAATTCCACGTGTTAAAAAGTTATTGCCAAAACGTATTCAGAAATTATTTGATGGCACACATGTTTTACACGTTAACCCGACAGGCAAATTTGTTATTGGTGGTCCACACGGAGATACCGGATTAACAGGAAGAAAAATTATTGTAGATACATACGGTGGTAAAGGTGCTCACGGTGGTGGTGCATTTAGTGGTAAAGACCCATCTAAAGTAGACCGCTCTGCAGCCTATGCTGTGCGTCATATTGCAAAAAATATGGTGGCTGCAGGTTTATGTGATGAAGTATTGGTGCAGGTTGCTTATGCCATTGGTGTTGCCAAACCGGTGGGTTTATACATCGACACATATGGTACAGCAAAAGTGAATATGCAAGATGGTGAGATTGCGAAAAAAATTAATAAAATATTCGACTTACGTCCATATGCAATTGAACAACGTTTCAAATTGCGCACACCAATTTATGCTGAAACTGCAGCTTATGGTCACATGGGACGTGAACCTAAAATTGTAACCAAAACATTTACCGATGTAAGCGGTCGCAGCATTAAAGTAAAAGTTGAACTTTTCCCTTGGGAAAAAACAGATTATGTTGCTGATATAAAAAAGGCATTTAAATTATAATGCTGTTGCAAATAAAAAAACAAACCCTGATTGTAAACAATCAGGGTTTGTTTTTTTTATATGGTGTAATTAACCCAAATACAATTTCAACACATTACTCGTAGTTGCTTTGCGCAAACGTCTGATGGCGCGTTCTTTAATTTGGCGCACACGTTCACGAGATAAATTAAATTTTTGTGCAATCTCATCTACACTCATAGCAGCAAAACCATTAATACCAAAATACGCTGCTACTACTTCTGCTTCTCGTTCCGATAATACTTTTAATGCCGTTGCAATTTCATTTTTAAGCGATTCATTAATTAATGAATGATCAGGTGTATCTTCACCTTTGTCTTCCAGAATTTCTGCCATTGAACCATCTTCATTATCTCCTCCCAAAGGGGCATCCATGGAAACATGTTTAATATTACTTATAATGATATCTTTAACATCAGCATCTTTTAAATGTAATACTTCAGCTAATTCGGCAGAGGTTGGTTCGCGTTCAAATTCCTGTTCGAAAGCACTAACTGCTTTATTTACTTTTGAAACATTACCTGCTTTATTTAATGGCAAACGAATTAATCTGCTGTGTTCAACAATGGCTAACATAATAGATTGACGAATCCACCAAACAGCATAGGAAATAAATTTAAATCCTTTTGTTTCATCAAACTTTTTTGCCGCTTTAATTAATCCAACATTACCTTCATTAATTAAATCACTTAAAGTAAGTCCGTGACCCTGGTATTGTTTAGCAACAGAAACAACAAAACGCAAATTTGCTTTTGTCAGTTTATCTAATGCCAGCTCATCACCGGTGCGAATTTTGCGCGCTAATTCAGCTTCCTCTTCAGGCGTAATCATATCAATTTTTGCAATCTCAGAGAGATACTTTTCCAAAGAATCGTTTTCTCTGCTGGTAATGCTGGCGGTTATTTTTAGTTGGCGCATGTCAGTGATTTAACGATTTATACGTTTCTAAATTACAAAAGTTATGACATTTTATCAACTTTTACACTTTTTACCCAAAAATGATAAAACATTAATCCGCTCAAAATTTGTGCAACTTCCTATTAACGTGCACTTAACACAAAAAAAAATGGGATGCTGTTGCCAACATCCCATCGTATTCGTTTAAAAAAAATTATCCTTGATTTTCTTCATTAGCCGACGCTTGTTTTTGCGGACGGTCTAATAACACTTTGCGTGATAATTTAAATTTACCGGTCTTTTTATCGATTTCCAATAATTTCACTTTTAACTTATCGCCTTTATTGATAACACCTTCCAGTGTTTCTAAACGCTGCCAGCTAACTTCAGAAATATGTAATAAACCTTCTTTACCAGGTAAAAACTCAACAAATGCGCCATAAGGCATGATTGATTTCACAGTAGCCTCGTACACATCACCAACTTCCGGAACAGCCACAATGCCTTTAATGCGATTTACTGCTTTATCGATGGATTCTTTATTTGGAGATGAAATGTCTATCATACCAAATTCACCAACTTCTTCAATCGAAATTTCAGCACCTGTTTCACGCTGCATTTCCTGAATAATTTTTCCACCAGGCCCGATAACTGCACCAATAAATTCTCTTGGAATTTGCATTTGTACAATACGCGGAGCATGTGGTTTGTAATCTTCACGAGGTTGGGTCATCACTTTAGCCATTTCGCCTAAAATATGTAAACGACCTCTGCGCGCTTGTTCTAAAGCTTCTTTTACCACACCAAAACTCAAACCATCTACTTTAATATCCATTTGAGTTGCCGTAATACCTGCTTCAGTTCCTGCAACTTTAAAGTCCATATCACCTAAATGATCTTCATCACCAAGAATATCGCTTAAAATGGCATAACGCACCATATTAGGTTCAGAAATTAAACCCATGGCAATACCTGCCACCGGTTTTTTCACTTTAACACCGGCATCCATTAATGCTAATGAACCTGCACAAACAGTTGCCATTGATGATGAACCATTCGATTCTAAAATATCAGATACTACACGTATAGTGTAAGCATTATCTTCCGGTAACGACCATTTGATAGCACGCATGGCTAAATTACCATGACCAACTTCTCTCCTACCTAAACCACGCATTGGTTTTGCTTCACCTGTCGAAAATGGCGGGAAATTATAGTGTAATAAAAATTTAGAATTGCCTTCATGTACAACACCGTCGATTAACTGCTCATCCATTTTACTACCTAATGTTACCGTAGTTAATGATTGTGTTTCACCACGAGTAAAAATTGCAGAACCGTGTGCAGATGGTAAATAATCAACTTCACCCCAGATAGGACGAACTTCATCTAATTTACGACCATCTAAACGCTGACGATCACTCAACACCATTTCACGCATAGCATGTTTTTCGATGTCGTGATAATACGTTGAAATTAATGCACCTTTTTCTTCTAATTCAGCTTCCGTAAATTGTGCTTTAAATTCTTCTTTTACCAATTTAAATGCTTCACCACGTTCTTCTTTTTTAGAAGGCATGTGGGCAACAGCACTTACTTTATCGTACAATTCTTTCCACATACGCGCTTTTAATTCTTCGTCGTGGGTTTCGTGATTGTATTCGCGTTTGGTTTCTTTTCCTGTTAAACGAGTTAATTCGCTCAACTTTTCGCATTGCGCCTGAATAGCCTGATGTGCTATACGAATAGCTTCAAGCATATCTTCTTCTTTCACTTCTTTTAATTCACCTTCCACCATAACTACATCTTTATGGCTACCGGCAACTATCATGTCGATATCAGAATTTGCTAATTCAGAACGAGTTGGGTTAATTACATATTCACCATTGATACGGCCAACGCGCACTTCAGATATCGGTCCGTTAAACGGAATATCAGAAACTGCTAATGCTGCTGCACCTGCTAAACAAGCCAAAGCATCAGGTAAAATTTCTGTGTCGAGTGAAATTAAGGTAACTAATACCTGCGTATCAGCATGGTAATTATCCGGAAACATCGGACGCATTGCGCGGTCGATTAATCGGCTAATGAGAATTTCATATTCCGAAGGACGCGCTTCACGTTTTAAAAAGCCGCCGGGAAAACGACCTGCAGCTGCATAGTTTTCACGGTAATCAACGGTTAAAGGCATAAAATCTACACCTTCTTTTGCTTCTTTGTTAGAAACAACTGTAGCCAGCAACATTGTGCCACCACATTTTAATACTACTGAACCATCTGCCTGTTTGGCCAATTTGCCTGTTTCGATGGTAATCGTTCGGTCATGTCCCAGCGGGATCGTGACTGTGATCGGATTTGGTTTCATTGTTTTGTTCGAAATTTTGTAGGCAGGAGTTTGAAATATTTTTTTGGGGATGTTGGTTTTAAGGGACCAATAGGTTTAATCAAACTCCAAACCCGGTTAATAATTATAAATAAAAAAAATTGAGTCTTTGTTGAGGCAGTAGTGCGCATTTACACGGTTCAATCTGATTGCCGAAAATCTGCTACTGCGGGAATTTTTGTTTGCGGTTATAAAAATGAAAAAGGGCTACGGGATAATTTACATTTTCCTCATAGCCCAATATTGTTATCATTGTTTGATTAACGACGGATATTTAATTTTTCAATTAATGAACGATATGCTGCGATATCTTTTTTCATTAAGTAATTCAGGAAACGACGGCGTTTACCAACCAACATCAATAAACTGCGTTTTGTATCGAAGTCTTTTTTGTTTTCTTTTAAGTGTTCAGTAAGGTGATTGATACGCGCTGTAAACAATGCGATTTGACCTTCAACCGAACCTGTATTTGCCTCAGAACCACTGTGTTCTTTGAAAATCTGTTTTCTATTTTCTGCTGTTACTACTGGCATTTTATTACTACTTTTTGATATTTGAGGAGCAAAGGTAAGGCTATTTTATGAAAATACAAAGTGGTTTTGGGGATAAAAAATGTATAGTTGAAGTGTTATAGCAAGTAAAAATTGCCCTTAAAAACACAACTTTCTGATAATGAACTTATTAACCTCTGAAATGGGCTAATAATGTAGCCACCTTTTGCTTCATTTGTTTGCGTTCAACAATCAGGTCCAAAAACCCGGTTTCCAGTAAAAATTCAGCACTCTGAAATCCTTTCGGCAGGTCCTTTTTGATTGTTTCCTTTACCACTCGAGGTCCGGCAAAACCAATCAAAGCCTTTGGTTCGGCAATATTAATATCGCCCAACATGGCATAACTGGCTGTAACCCCACCTGTTGTTGGGTCGGTGCATAATGAAATATAAGGTAACTGATGTTTCGCCAAAAGGGTAAGTTTCGCCGATGTTTTAGCCATTTGCATGAGCGAAAACGCCGATTCCATCATCCTGGCACCACCTGATTTACTGATAATCATAAATGGCAGTTTGTGCTCCACACAGTAGTCGATACCACGCGAAATGCGCTCTCCTACTACGGTTCCCATACTACCACCAATAAATTCGAAGTTCATACAGGCAATCACCGCATTATGCCCTTCAATTGGTCCAACGCCTACACTAATGGCATCGGAGTATTCCGATTTTTTCCAGGCTTCGTTGAGGCGGTCGCTATATTGCTTTAAATCTTTGAAATTCAGGGCATCTTTTGAACGTACATTTTCAAACAACAGCTCGTGTTTACCTTCATCGAAAAACAACGAAAAATATTGTTTGGAGCCAATTCTTCCGTGATAATTACAACTTGGGCAACACCAGAAATGTTCTTCGTATTCTATTGCCGTAGTTGTTTTTTTACATTCAGGACATTGCCACCACACACCTTCCGGCGTATCGAGTTTCTCTTCTGTTGAAGTTTCAATCCCTTTCCTGCTTCGCTTAAACCAACTCGTTTTATCGGGTTTTTGCTCTGACATATTTGCCCTTATTTATCTGAGAAAAATCAAATTTACTACTAAATGTTATAGGGATAAACGTAATGTTTACGCTATTGTTACTTCTTTAGTAAGATAAACATCCTGAATGGCATTTAAAATTGCCACACCCTCATTCATAGGGCGCTGGAATGCTTTTCTACCGGAAATTAATCCCATACCGCCGGCGCGTTTGTTAATAACCGCAGTTGTAACCGCTTCAGTTAAATCCGCAGCACCAGTTGAAGCTCCACCTGAGTTGATCAAACCCGCGCGACCCATGTAGCAGTTAGCCACCTGGTAACGGCATAAATCGATTGGATGTGCTGAAGTTAATTCATCGTAAATGCGTTTATCGTTTTTACCGTAAGCTGATTCTTTAGTGTTTAATGCTAAATAACCACCGTTGTTTTCAGGTAATTTTTGTTTAATGATATCGGCTTCGATTGTAACCCCTAAATGGTTAGCCTGACCTGTTAAATCGGCACTCAAATGATAATCTACACCATCTTTTTTGAAAGCCGGATTACGCAGGTAACACCATAATATAGTTGACATACCCAATTCATGTGCATATTGGAAAGCTTCAGAAACTTCCTGCAGCTGGCGTGTGCTCTCATCTGAACCAAAATAAATAGTGGCACCAATAGCGGCAGCACCTAAGTCCCAGCACGACTTCACATTAGCAAACATCACCTGGTCAAATTTATTCGGATAGGTTAAAAATTCATTGTGATTCACCTTAACAATAAAAGGTATTTTGTGCGCATACTTACGAGCTACCATTCCTAGTCCCCCGAAGGTTGTAGCCACTGCATTACAACCGCCTTCAATAGCGAGTTCAATAATATTTTCAGGGTCGAAATAAATCGGATTTTTAGCAAATGAAGCACCTGCACTATGTTCAATCCCCTGGTCTACCGGTAAAATAGACAAATACCCTGTGCCTGCAAGGCGACCGGTATTATACATTGCCTGGATATTGCGGAGCACTTGCGGGTTGCGGTCGCTGTTCACCCAAATACGGTCTACAAAATCCCCACCCGGAACATGTATAGCTGATTTGGAAATGGTTTTCGATTCATGGTTCAGTAAGTAGTCTGCTTTATCTCCAAGTAAACTAACAATGTTGTTGATTGACATATTATACTATTGTTTTTAGTGTAATGAGGGGCAAAAATAAGGGAAAAAGGAAAAAATTTGGCGAGAAAGACAAAATTAATATAGAAAAGCATTGAAAATGAAGGAATTGATGAGCGATGAGTGATGAGTTATGAGTTATGAGTGGTTGCTAATGGACATGACATTTAATAGTAGGAATGCTCATTTAGATTAAGATGATCAATGGATAACCCAAATGCCCTGCAACATCTTCACCGCTCATCACTCATGTCCGCCCCGGCGGACAACTCATCATTCATAAACGGGCATAAAAAAACCCTCCTAAGTGGAGGGTTACTGTTGGCCGACTAGGGCTCGAACCTAGACTCTTCTGAACCAAAATCAGACGTGTTGCCAGTTACACCATCAGCCAGTTTCGCTTTTCTGAAATGAATTTCTGAAAATTGAGAGTGCAAAGATATTTTAATTGTTTGGGAGTAGCAAAAAAAAGTTGAAAAAAATAAGGCTACACAAACCCAGGCAAGGGCAGATTATACTACCAATATTTAAAATAGCACTCCAAACAAAGTTATTTGATTCCTAAAAAAATGATTTGGGCGTGCGCCGCAATTAACATTTCAATTCACCATCCACCCCTCGAGCGGCACCGTGCTTTACGCTGCAACAAGCTATGGCATTCCATATTTAATCTTCATCCGGCTGTTCCATTGGTACATAGGTACATCCACACATTGGTACATTAGCTTGTTTCCGCTCCAATCACTCACGCGGGTTTATACTAAATACTTCATTCGTAAAACTCAATGACATGTTTACTAAAAGGTTAATTCCGAAATATCAATCTTTTTTTATTGGTAATAAACTTCACATTAAGCAAATACAATAAATGGAATTGTAATTATCAAAAAAAATCAAGATTTATATTATGGACTTAACTTCTTTTTCGGGGATGCGAGCATCCTAAAGTTATTCGGGAGTTAACTCCCTCATGGGAC
>DAORKJ010000094.1:0-13995 GCA_035439505.1 Chitinophagales bacterium | reverse complement strand
AATGTGTTGATGTGCTGATTAATGTGTTGATGTACCAATGTACCGATGTACCAATGTACCGATGTACCAATTAACAGCCAATGATGTGGCGCTGTATCCGCCGGGGCGGAAACGGCAGGGTTGGAGGTGGAATGACATTCAGAGTTCCGTGGTGATAAACCAAATTGGTTGGATGAATTACCATTCGGGGCAACCGTAGCCGTCAACCCACGTGTTGACCAATGGTTATCGCGATTGTTTATGTGCTGATTTGATAATGTGTTGATGTGCTGATTAACAGCCGGGATGGAGGTGGAATGCAATTCGGAGTTCTGTGACAAAAAACCAATTGGTTGGACAAAATAACATCCGGGGCAACCGTAGCCGTCAACCCACGTGTTGACCAATGGTTATCGCGATTGTTTATGTGCTGATTTGATAATGTGTTGATGTGCTGATTAATGTGCGAATGTACCAATGTACCGATGTACCAATTAACAGCCAATGATGTGGCGCTGTATCCGCCGGGGCGGAAACAGCCGGGTTGGAGGTGGAATGTAATTCGGAGTTCTGTGACAAAAAACCAATTGATTGGACAAAATACCATCCAAGGCAACCGTAGCCGTCAACCCACGTGTTGACATCTGTTTGTCGCGAATGATAATGTGTCAACCGCGTTATTGGTAAAATAACATCCAAACCAACCATCCGCCGTAGCGGAGGGTTGAATTTTAAATTAAAAGAAAATTGTGAGGTTTATTAGGCGTTTCAAACCCTTAAAACCTCCGGAAAAATATAATTTTTACACAAAAAAACCGGAGATTGCATCGCAATCCCCCATTTGCTAATTTGCTAATTAGCTAATTAACTAATTATGATAGCATACTTAAACGGTGAATTCAAAGTGAAAAACCCAGCCTATTTTATTGTGGAGTGCAATGGGGTTGGCTATCAGGTAAATATCAGTTTAAATACCTTTTCTAAGCTTCAAACTTTGGATAAAGGGAAAATACACACATATTTGCATGTTCGTGAGGATGCGCAGATTTTGTACGGATTTGCGGATGAAAGTGAGAAGAATCTGTTTATCAGTTTAATCTCCGTTCAGGGAGTTGGAACCAACACGGCAAGAATGATTTTGTCGAGTATGAGTCCCGGCGACCTTGAAGAAGCAATTCGCACCGAAAACGATGTATTAATTCAGCGCATAAAAGGGGTTGGTCCCAAAACCGCAAAACGGCTGGTAATCGACCTTAAGGACAAGATTGGCAAAGGAGCCGGCGCAACTGAAAATTCTTTTGGGTTTGGACACAATACTATGAAAGAAGAAGCGTTAAGTGCTCTGGCGATGCTTGGGTTTACACGTCAACAAGGCGAAAAGGCTATTGGAAGTGCGATGAAACTGAACCCTACACCCACGAATGTAGAAAGCTTGATTAAATTAGCATTGAAGAACTTGTAAACAAGAGGTTTTGGCAGTATCGAAATTTTTTCCCCAAATAATAATTGGAACTACTATTGGTGCCGCGGCACTGGCCGGTTTTTTATATTCCGAACCGGAGGTTTCTCAGCATGTTAATTCATCTGAATCCTATTACCTAAATCCGGTTGCCCCACTCGACACCCCTCCAACATTACCCTATCCTATCGACCCTAACGATGGCTCTGACCCATTTTATGATGACGAAAACAATTTCGACCTGGAGCCTGAAGTTGAACCAACCATTATTTACGACCCGGAAACGGATGAATATATTTTCCAGCCTGACCTTGGGACCGAATTTTATGAAAGTCCACAATACATAACGTTTGAAGAATACATTGAAGCTCAGGGTGACAAAGCAATTGATGATTATTGGCAAGAACGTTCCGACGCTTCTAACATTTTAGGTGGTAGTGGTCAGGGAATTGAACTCACCCCTTTCAACAAAGAATGTCGTTTGTTTGATGGTTGTAACGTTGAAATTCGCCCTCAAGGTAACGTTGAACTTACCTTTGGAGGAAGTTTTCAGAATATTCAAAATCCCATCCTCACAGAAAATCAGCGTAAACAAGGTGGGTTTGATTTTAATATGGATATTAATGCTAACGTATTAGGGTCTATTGGTAATAATCTAAAACTGAATTTTAATTACAATACGCAGGCAACATTCGATTTCGAAAATCAAATTAAACTAGAATACAAAGGCAAAGATGATCAGATAGTGCAAGGTATTGAAGCCGGTAACGTGAGTTTGCCTTTAACCACTCAGTTAATTCCCGGAACACAAAGTTTATTTGGTATTAAAACGGAATTTCAATTTGGCCGTTTAACGATGACCAATATTCTTTCTCAACAAAAATCTCAAACACAAAGTATACAAATTGAAGGTGGTGCGCAAAAACGCGAGTTCGAAATATTTGCAGATGAATATGATGAAAATCGTCACTTCTTTATGTCGCATTATTTCCGCGCAGGTTACGAAGGCTGGTTAAAAACTTTACCTTATGTAAGCTCTCCAATTAATGTTACCAAAATGGAAGTTTGGGTAACGAATACTACAGGTGAAACACAAAATACACGCGACATTGTGGCATTTGCCGATTTAGGTGAACCGGATTCAATTTATTCGGGTGTAATTGATCCTACAGGAACAATTAGCAGTTTAACACCTGGTGGATTACCTTCCAACTATGCGAATGATTTATATCAGAAATTAAGTGCTAATCCAAGCACACGCGATTTAAATAATGTTATCTCTACTTTATCCGGCGCAGCATTTAATATGGAAGCTGTGCAAGATTATGAGAAAGCAAGAATGCGCAAATTAGATGCAACTGATTATATCTATAATCCACAATTAGGTTTTATTTCATTAAACACCACATTACAACCTGATGATGTTTTAGCGGTATCATATGAATATACTTATCAGGGACAAACATATCAGGTGGGTGAATTTTCGAGTGACCTTCCTCCTGGTGTAGATACATCGAATGTATTATTCATGAAAATGCTGAAAAGCACTTCTGCAATTACACAAATTCCGTTGTGGGATTTGATGATGAAAAACGTGTATTCACTTGGTGCATTCCAGGTGAGTAGCGATGGGTTCCGTTTAGATGTTTTATATCAAGATCCCGGTGGTGGATTAAAAAGATTTATTCCTGCTAATAATGCGAATGTTAACAGCAAACCATTAATTAAATTATTAGGTCTCGACCGTTTAAATAATAATAATGACCCGCAAAGTGATGGTATTTTTGACTTTGTAAATGGAACAACCATTAATACACAAAATGGTCGTGTATATTTCCCGGTACTCGAACCATTTGGTGATTATTTACGCAACGATGCCGTTTTTGGGGACGACTTAGAAGCTGAAAAATTTGCGTATGATGAATTGTATAACGAAACAAAAACAATTGCCCTTCAATTTCCGCAATACGACAGATATGTAATTTCCGGTGAATATAAATCCAGTGTTTCTTCTGAAATTTATTTAGGTGCATTTAATTTACCTAAAGGTTCGGTTCAGGTAACTGCAGGCGGACAATTACTGACTGAAAATGTGGATTACACCATCGATTATTCATTGGGTAGATTAAAAATTATTAATGAAGCGATTCTGAATTCCGGTCAGCAAATAAATGTAACATTTGAGAATAATGCATTTTATGGCTTCCAGACAAAATCATTAATTGGAACAAGATTAGATTATTGGATTAATGATAATTTCACTTTAGGTGCTACATGGTTGCATTTAAGTGAACGTCCTTACACCCAAAAAGTAAATATTGGTGACGACCCGATTTCTAACAGCATTTATGGTTTTGATATCAATTATACCGATGATGCACCATGGATGACAAGAGCGTTAGATAAATTACCATTTTACGGCACTAAAGAAGCATCTACCATTTCATTTACCGGCGAATTTGCACGTTTCCAACCTGGACACAGCAAAGCTATTGGTAAAGATGATGCCGGTACCATTTATATCGACGATTTTGAAGGAAGCAGAAGTGCTATCGATTTAAAATTTCCATTTGCAAGTTGGGTATTAGCGAGTGCGCCTCAAAATGCAACTGATGAAGATGGTGATGTATTATTTCCTGAAGCAACATTATTCGATAGTCTTGAATACGGAAAAAATCGTGCGAAAATTGCGTGGTATAATATCGACCCATTATTTAATGAAGATAATAATCCATCCAAGCCCGACCATTTAACTGCTGAAGATTTATCCAATCACTATACCATACAAATTGACGAAAAAGAAATTTTCCCTCAAGCAGATTTTGAAACTACTGTTTTAACGCAATTATCAACTTTCGACTTAGCATATTATCCAGATGAACGTGGTCCTTACAATTATGATGTAATTGCCGGTCCTTTGTCTGCAGGTTTAACTTTAGATGGTAGTGGTAAATTAGACCGACCTGAAACGCGTTGGGGTGGTATTATGCGCAACCTCGAAACCAACGACTTTGAAGCAGCCAATATCGAATTTGTCGAATTTTGGGTAATGGACCCATTTGATAATCGCGGTCCAATTGATGGCGAACAAGTTGTTGATGGTGGATATTTATATGTAAACTTAGGTAACGTTTCAGAAGACATATTAAAAGATTCAAGGATGTTTTTTGAAAATGGTTTACCAAAAGATGGCAGTGATGATGGATTAGACCAAACCAGTTGGGGAAATGTTCCAAGAACTTTACCAATTACTACAGCATTTGATAATGACGTAGAATCACGTGCCAATCAGGATAAAGGTTATGATGGTTTAAGCAGCGTTGAAGAAGCAGATTTTTTTGACACTTATTTAACCGATGTTGCAGGTGTTGTTACAGGAACACCATTAAATTTATTTGAAAATGACCCTTCTGCCGATGATTATCATTATTATCGCGGTGGCGACTATGATGATCAGGGGTTGAGTATTTTGGAGCGCTATAAAAAATATAATAACCCTCAGGGCAACTCACCAACCACAGAATCATCTCCTGAAGATTATCCGACAGCAGCAACTACTATTCCTGAGACGGAAGATTTAAATGATGATTTTACATTAACAGAAACTGAATCGTATTTCCAATATCGTATTAAAATGGAACCGGGAATGGAGGCATCAAATCCATTTATTACAGATGTTGTCGTTGCCCCTCACTCATTTAAAGATGGTAGCACCGATTCTATTAAATGGTATCAGTTTAAAATTCCGATCGACCAATATGATACACGCGTAGGAAGCATCCAGGATTTTAAATCTATTCGTTTTATCAGAATGTATATGACAGATTTTGAACAACCTGTTGTAATGCGTTTTGCTCGTTTAGAATTAGTACGTAATCAATGGAGAAGATTCCAGTTTAGTTTATTAAATCCTGGTGAATATTTACCGGATGATGATGGCAACGAAACTGATTTCAACGTATCATCTGTAAGTATTGAAGAAAATAGTGCTCGTCAACCAATTCCTTATGCATTACCTCCGGGTGTTGAACGTGAACAAACATTAGGAAGCGGAAGTTCAGTTTCTACTTATCAGCAAAACGAACAATCGTTGAGCATGCAGGTTTGTCCTTTACAAGATGGTGATGCAAGAGCAGTATTTAAATCATTGAATATTGATTTACGTCGTTATGGTCGTATGATTATGAACGTGCACGCAGAACCACTTCCTGATGCACCGTTGGCAACATTAAATGATGGCGACTTACATTTATTTATTCGTTTAGGTTCTGACTTTACCAATAACTATTACGAATATGATATTCCGTTAACCGTAACTAAATTACCATTACCAGCAGGAACCACAGAAGATGATGCTGTTCGTGAAGCTATTTGGGCTACGTTAATTGATTTCCCACTCGACTCATTAGTTGCCGTTAAAACATTACGTAATAAAGATGAAATTTCACCTTTAACACCATACTCTGTTGATGCCGGTGATGGCATTACTTATTCCATTATTGGTAATCCTGATTTAGGATATGTGGAAGAAATTATGATTGGTATTCGCAATCCAAAAGAAGTTGCTGGCTCAGGTCAGGAATATTGTGCTGAAGTTTGGGTGAATGAGTTGCGATTAACCGGTATTGATGAAAGTGGCGGATGGGCAGCATTAGCAAGAGCCGATTTTAAATTAGCTGACCTCGGAACATTTACTGTTTCGGGTAATATGCATACCGCAGGATTTGGAACATTAGAACAACAAATTGATGAACGTTATAAAGATAATTTTTATCAGTATGCAGCTTCCTTAAGTTTAGAATTAGGTAAATTTTTACCTCAGGATGTAAACTTACGTTTACCATTGTATGCGAGTATTTCCGAATCATTCAGTAATCCTGAATTCGACCCTTATGAATTAGATGTTGACCTTGGCGACAAACTGGAAGAAATATCTACTACTTATGGCACCGATTCAGCTGATACTTACAAACGTTCGGTAATAGATTATATCGCCGTAAAAAGTATTAACTTATCTAATATCCGTTTCGAACGCGGCGACAAAGGTGGTAATCCGCATTTATGGGATAAAGAAAATTTTGATTTAACATTAGCTTACTCACAGGAATATAACAGTAACCCGACATTAGAATATGATGTTGTGGATCGTTACAAAGCAGCTTTAGGATATAGCTTCAATCAAAAAGCAAAATATATTACACCATTTGAAAAAGTAATTGATAAAAAATATAAATGGTTAACACCTATTCGCGATTTCAATTTCAATTTATTACCAACGGGTTATAGTTTCCGCACCGAATTAAACAGACAATTTGGCGAAACCTTAATGCGCGATATTTATGGTGATGGATTAATTGACCCAACATTTGATAAATATTTTACATGGGATAGATTTTATGGTTTAAAACTGGAACCTGCAAAATCGATTAAAATTGATTTCAGTGCTACTAACAATGCCCGTATTGATGAACCATATGGTAAACTAGATTCACAGGAAAAACGTGATTCGGTTTGGATGAGTTTTATGGATTTAGGAAGAACTACCAATTACCGTCATACTTTATCCGCAACGTATACATTACCAATCAGCAAATTACCAATATTCAGCTGGGTTACAGTTAAAGCTAATTACAATACCAGTTATGCATGGATAGCAGGTTCTCTTGGTTTAGCCGATACATTAGGAAATACCATTAATAACACCCAATCGCGTTCAATTAATGGTGAATTTAATTTCCGTAATCTTTACAATAAATCTAAATTCTTAAAACAATACAATTCCAATACATCACCAACTAAAACAAATAACAAAGGTTCTAAAGGTGGTGACGAGGAAGAAGAAGATGATGATAAAGCTGCAGCTGTTGATCCTAAAAAAGATAAAACACCTACAGTATCTGCTCCGGTTGAAACCATGTTGCGTTTATTAATTAGTTTGAAACGTGTTACCATTAATTACACTCAAAATTATGGAACAACATTGCCGGGCTTTATGCAAAATTCAGAAATCATTGGATTAAACACCGGCACAATGGCTCCCGGGTTCGACTTCATTTTTGGTTATCAACCTACCTATAAATGGCTTGATAGTGTTTCCGGTTTAGGTTATTTGAGCACCGCTACAACCTTAAACTATTTGTTTTTACAAACTTATAGTGAAGTGCTTGATGTTCGTGCCAATTTTGAACCGTTAAAAGATTTCAGATTAGATGTGAACCTCAATAAAAATTATTCAAAAAATCATTCTGAATATTTTAAAAATACATTAAGTGTTGACGATCCGCTGTTCGAACATTTAAATGCAGTTGATGCGGGAAGTTTCAGCATCAGCTATAGCATTATGGGAACCGTTTTCGAAAAACTTGACCCGAAAGAAGTTTCTGCAACATTTAAACAGTTTGAAGCAAATCGTGAAATTATTTCTAACCGCTGGCAAACAGAATTAAATACTGTTTACTCAGAAGGCCAATTCTTTAACCCGCTTGATTCAACATTGTTGCCTAACTATGCTGAAGGTTACGGTCCGTATTCACAGGACGTATTAATTCCTGCATTTATAGCTGCATATACCGGAAAATCGGCTGCAGACATTTCGTTAAATGCATTTAGCCAAATTCCTAAACCTAACTACAGAATTACCTATAATGGTTTAAGTAAATTGCCAGGGTTTAAGAAACTGTTCTCTACCTTTACTGTAACCAGTGCTTACACTTCAACGTTGTCGTTGAACAGCTTTACCACTGACCTCGATTTTGATGGTAATTATTATGCTTATGCCCACGTGGTAGATACATTAACCGGAAACTTTGTAACACTTTACGATATTCCTAATATTATTATTAATGAAGCTTTATCTCCGTTAATTGGATTTGATGTTACCTGGATAAATGGTATCACATCGAAATTTGATTTCAAAAAATCAAGAACATTAACCATGAGTTTCATCGATTATCAGTTAACACAAATTCATTCAACTGAATTTACAATTGGTGCCGGTTACAAAATGAGTGGCTTCACCTTGCCAATCAAAATAAAAGGTCGTCGTCCAAATCTTGAAAACGATTTAACATTTAAATTCGACTTCAGTTTCCGTGATGATATTACTACCAATTTCAGATTAGACCAGGACTTAAATGAACCTACAGGTGGTATGAAAAGTATCACATTGTCGCCAACAATCGATTATGTGGTTAACGACAGATTCAATGTTCAGTTGTATTTCGACAGACAAAAAACAGTTCCAAAAATTTCGACCAGCTACCCTATCACTTCTACCAATGCAGGTATAAAAGTGAGATTTAGTTTAGCAGAATAAGAAATTGAAACATTATACACCTAGCCGGCAGCTTTATACAAGTTTTGCCGGCTATTTTTTTGAGATGGCATCAAAACAACCCACTATCACTTGAGCCCTTATTCTGCTCCTCAATATGCCTTATATTTGCAGTATAACTCAAAAAGATGGCAAATTCAACCGACGAAAAAAAACTCTATTTACTAGATGCATTTGCATTAATTTTCAGGTCCTATTTTGCGTTTGCAAAAAATCCGATAATAAATTCTAAAGGGCAAAATACTTCTGCCATTTTAGGTTTTGTAAACACCCTTAATTTATTGCTGAAAAAAACCAATTCAACACATATTGCAGTTTGTTTCGACTCAGCAGAACAAACACAACGTGAGGAAGTTTTTGCGGAGTATAAAGCCAACAGAGCAGAAACACCGGAGGATATCAAATTTGCCGTTCCATATATCAAGGCTATTGTTAAAGCATTTAATATTCCATTAATTGAAAAACCGGGTTATGAAGCCGATGATATAATTGGCACGCTGGCTAAAAAAGCGAAAGCCGCCGGATATGATGTTTACATGGTTACCATGGATAAAGATTATGGCCAATTGGTGGAAGATGGTATTTATATGTATCGCCCGAGTTTTACTGGGAATGGATTTGACACCGTTAGTTTGGAAGATATTTTAAAAAAATGGGAAATAGAAAATCCACTTCAGGTAATTGATATATTAGGGTTAATGGGTGATGCAGTTGATAATATTCCCGGCGTTCCCGGAGTTGGTGAAAAAACTGCGAAAAAGTTAATTCAGGAATATGGTTCAGTAGAAGGTTTGTATGAAAATACCGATAAACTAAAAGGCAAACTACAAGAGAACGTTGTCAATAACAAAGAGCAAGCCCTCATGAGTAAACATTTAGCAACCATTATGTTAGATGTTCCTGTTGAGTTCGAAGAAGATAAATTAATAATTGAAGACCCTGACCGCGAAGCACTTTCTGCACTTTTTCAAGAATTGGAATTTAGAAAGTTAGGTAAAGAAATATTAGGTGAAGAATACAGCGTAAACACAGCTAAAAAAAATGAGCAACTCGATTTATTTGGCAACCCTGTTGAAGGCGGCAACAAAACTGCCGTGCAGGAAACTATTGACGAAGTTGTTGCAGGAAGAAATATTGATAATGTAGAACATACCTACACATTGGTAGACACACCTGAATTACGAAAAAAACTTATAGCTGATTTATCTAAACAAAAAATATTTTGCTTCGATACGGAAACTACCGGTATTGATGCCAACACAGCCGAGTTGGTAGGATTGGCTTTTTCGTGGAAAACAAATGAAGGATATTATGTGCCGCTTCCGGCAGACCAAAAAGAGGTGCGACAAATTGTACATGAATTTAAACACATTTTAGAAGATACAACCAAAACTAAAGTAGCGCAAAATTTAAAATATGATTACCTCGCATTAAAATGGTACGACATTAATGTAAGAGGTCCTTTTGAAGACAGTATGATTGCGCATTATTTATTGGAACCTGAATTACGTCATGGCATGGACTTTTTAGCGGAAACCTACTTAGGCTACTCACCGGTTTCTATTGAAACATTAATTGGCAAAAAAGGAAAAAATCAGTTGAGCATGCGCGATGCGGATGTTAAAAAAGTTTGTGAGTATTCTTCTGAAGATGCTGATATCACTTTACAACTGCACAATCACTTTAAACCCCTGCTCAAAACAGAAGAGCTGGATGCATTATATAATGAAGTAGAAATTCCTTTAATTGAAGTGTTGGCGGACATGGAATTTGAAGGTATCAATCTCGATGTGCCTTTTTTAGCAGATTACAGTAAAGTGTTGGAAAAAGATATTATTGAACTCGAAAAGAAAATTCACGAAATTGCAGGTGTAAGATTTAATATTGATTCACCAAAACAATTAGGCGAAGTATTATTTACCAAATTAAAAATCCCCTACGAAGGTCAAAAAACTAAAACCGGACAATTATCAACCGGTGAAGATATTCTGGCAAAATTGGCGCACAATCATCCTATTGCCAATTTAATTTTAGATTATCGTGAATTAGGAAAATTAAAATCTACGTATGTAGATTCATTGCCAGCATTAATTAATCCTAAAACGAACCGATTACATACCACATTTGCACAAGCTGTTGCTTCCAGCGGAAGGTTGTCGTCGAATAACCCGAATTTACAAAACATACCTATTCGCACCGAACGAGGCCAGCAAGTGAGAAAAGCATTTATTCCACGCAGCAACGAATACAAAATATTAAGTGCCGATTATTCTCAAATAGAGTTACGTGTTATTGCGGCTTTAAGTAATGATCAAGGAATGATTGATGCATTTAAACAAGGTATGGATATTCACAGTGCTACTGCAGCAAAAGTATTTGGTGTTGCCATAAATGAAGTAACACGTGAAATGCGCAGCAGAGCAAAAGCAGTAAACTTTGGAATTGCGTATGGCCAGACTGCATTTGGTTTATCTCAAAATTTAGGAATATCGAGAGGTGAGGCCAAAGAAATTATTGAAAATTACAACGCGCAATTTCCGGGTGTAAAACAATTAATGGATACCAATATTGAATTTGCCCGTAAACATGGTTACACCCAAACAGTGCGGGGCAGAAAACGGTATATTAAAGATATTAACTCTGCCAATCAAACTGTTCGCAATCAGGCTGAACGTATTGCGGTAAATTCACCAATACAAGGTTCAGCTGCCGATATGATTAAAGTGGCAATGATTAATATTCACCACGAACTCAACAAACGTAAATTAAAATCACGTATGTTGCTACAAGTGCATGATGAGTTGGTATTCGACGCCTTTATTCCGGAATTAGACGAATTGCGTGAAATTGTTGTAGATAAAATGGTTACCGCCATTAAATTGAATGTACCGATTGAAGCAGAGGTTGGTGTAGGTGCCAATTGGCTGGAAGCACATTAATAATTAACTTTAATAAAAATACCGTGCAAAAAGAAAATATCAGATTACAAAAAATAGTTGTTTCAATTGCTGTATTTTTATTACTGGTTAAATTTACTGCCTATATTATAACACATTCTAATGCTGTTTTAACAGATGCGTTAGAGTCAATCGTAAATGTTGTTGCCGGCGCATTTGGCTTATACAGTTTAATACTTGCATCTAAACCTAAGGATGAAAGTCACCCTTACGGCCATGGTAAAATTGAATTTATTTCTGCCAGCATAGAAGGGAGTTTAATATTAATTGCAGGTTTACTTATTATAGGCAAATCGACGTTTAATTTATTTTTCCCTCAAAACATTCAACATATTGAATCAGGTATTATACTAGTGAGTTTTGCCGGCATTATCAATTTTTTGATGGGTTATGTGATGGAGAAACGTGGCAAAAAATCGAATTCACTCACTTTAGTTGCAGGAGGAAAACACTTACAAAGTGATGGCTGGAGTACAGCGGGATTGTTAGTTGGGCTTACCTTATTGTATTTTTTACAATATCCCTGGATTGATAGTGCAGTCGCGATAATTTTTGGCGCTTACATTTGTTATGAAGGTTATAAAATTTTACGCCAAAGTATTGCCGGAATTATGGATGAAGCAGACACTGTACTGTTAAAAGGAGTAATTGATACTTTACAACAAAACAGAGAGGGTAACTGGATCGACATTCATAACATGCGCGTAATTAAATATGGCGCCAATTTACATTTTGATTGCCATTTTACCGTGCCTTATTATTTCACCGTGAAAGAAGGACATGATGAGTTGGAAAAAATTGAAACAATAATACATAAACACCATGAAACATCGGATGAATGGTTTGTGCATATTGACGCCTGTGTTCCACCATTAATGTGTCGTATTTGTAAAAAAACAGACTGCTTGCAACGACAGGCAGCTTTTGAGAAAGAAGTAATCTGGAATTTGGAAAATGTTATTCGCAATCGCAAACACGGATTAGATTAATTCTTAACAGGATGCACATGTTTGAGCAGACCGGTAATTATCAGGTACTGAGCAGCAATATAAGTTATCATTATAAGCAGTGAAGCCGCATTAAATGGTGTATGAAATTTATTAATAGCTATAAGTGCATCTGAAAAAATAAACAAAACTGCTCCGGTTAAAACAGTTATAAAACTAGGCATATCTGTTCGTTGCCATCTGCGCATAGCAGCTACACACATGAGGGAGATTACAGTTGCATAGGCTATTACCGGAACTTTCATCTCCCCTAAATTTGGAAATAATACTATGAGCAGCGACAATGCAAATAGCAGTGGAATAAGGTAAAACAATGGTTGCAACGGTTTGCCGATACTGTTTTTATCGGCCATTTTATTAAACGTAAGCATATAAAAAATATGCCCAATTAAAAACGCTGCCAATCCCAATAAAAAAAATAATTCGTTGATTTCTGTAAACATTAATAACACATCACCTGCCCAACAAAAAAGAATAGCTATAACCAACAGATTAAACCCGATAAACTTCCGGTTAGGTAGTGTTATCACATGCGCAAGTAATAATGGCATTAACAGCACTTTCGTAACATCTGCCAGCAAGGGCTGTTTAACTAATATACCAAGTAGATGAATTGCAGCTACAACAAGAAAAGTAAGAAGCAATACAGTATTTTTATTCAACTTCATTTTGCGAATGTTTTACGCATACTTATGAATACTAATATTGAACCCAATGCAAATACAATTAGTCCAATAAGCCCCATGTAATTCGGGTCATGTAATATATTTTGTTGAACCATCAATACATAAAAAACTACCGTAAATAACAATCGACCGATTTCTATCACATAGGCTTTTCGGTTTGCTTCTAAAATCATCCCTATGCTGGTAATAGAAAATAAAATGAGTGCCATAAAAATTAAGCCTGTTGTTAAATCATAGGACTCATAGGTGAATAAAAACAAGGATGCCAGTCCGAGGATAATAACAAACTGCACCAGCACGTAATAATTCAATTTCACCGGAATAACCGTATTGTATTTAACTGCAATATCCGGCGTGATTTCCGGAGCCGATTGCGGTCCTCCCAATTCTTGCGGGAACCATCCGGGAGGGAAAAATAATAGTTTTAGTTTATCGGTTAGTTTTTTCGTTTTAGATAAATCGGCAAATAAATCTTTCCAAAAATCCAACTGTGCTCTTAATGGGTTCCAGGTTTTTAATGGTTTGGTAATACCATACACTACTTCTTCCTCTTCCTTTTGAAATGTGCCAAACA
>DAORKJ010000093.1:8765-14055 GCA_035439505.1 Chitinophagales bacterium | reverse complement strand
TGACTATAACTCATATTAATAAATAAGGTCATAATTCCCATTAAAAAATAACGGGCAATACTTTTCCTGTATCTTGAAAAATGTTTTTTCAAAATGAATAATAGTTTAGCTATCCGATTTGTAAATAAATCAGCACAAATCAATGAGATGCTTAGCACCACAAGGTTTGCCGCAAATCGTGACAGTAATAAAATAGGTTAGCCAACTGGGATGATAGTGTGGTTGACTAAAATAGAATTGGATTGTTTTTTACGGAGGGTTCTCAATTCTCCGTGTTGTACGTAATTTAAGGGTTTTTATTTAAGGGTTAAAAAAATTGTTTTCAAATAATGTAAATCGAAACTATTAGTCTATTTTCATATTTCCAAATTTATTTTAAAGTTTTTTGTAAAAAAAATCCAAGTTGTTGAATTACAATACATTTGTTAAATAATTGCCAAAATTTTGATTACTAATGCATTAAAAAATGTAACAAATTGCTTTTATTGTGACATTAAATACATGTCCATTTGGTTTGTGCAAGAACTCATTACGATTACCTTACTTTTTCTTCACGTTTTGTAGATATGTATTGATTTTGAATAGTCTATGAAAAAGGTTGTTGTTAATAAATGTCCTAATCACTTACTTTTTGCTTCTCAATCGATTTAAGATGGATATAATACACATCCGATGAGCACCTATGCGTATTATTCATCCCAAACCTATTCACATGGCGTAAAACCTGTGGTTAGGTATATTCATGATAAATCATTATCTTTGCACCGCTTTAGGCCTAATACCGTTTCTGAGGTGTGTTCATTACGAAATACAAAGTATTAAAAACCAAAAGCATTTATTTTCATCGTAAGGCGTTAAAGACTTAGAGAAGAACACTGCATTAAAGCATTCGCACATATGCATCTGTAACATTTCCCTCCTTATACAAATTTTATTATTACATGTCATTTGACAAATTATTGCTCATTGAGCCAATCATGAGGGCATTAAAACAGGAAGGTTATGAGCGCCCTACTCCTATTCAGGAACAAGCCATACCTGCCGCATTAGAGCACAAAGATTTATTAGGTTGTGCGCAAACAGGAACAGGAAAAACTGCAGCATTTGCCATTCCGGTATTACAAATTTTAGCTGCAAAAAAACATGATAATCACCGCGTAATTCGCTCCTTAATTTTAACACCAACACGTGAATTGGCCATTCAAATTGGTGAAAGTTTTACCGCTTATGGTAAATACACAGGTTTAACACATACTGTAATTTTTGGTGGCGTATCGCAACATGCACAAACACAACAATTACGCAGAGGGGTTGATATTTTAATCGCTACACCGGGTCGTTTACTCGATTTGATGAACCAGGGATTTGTCCGCATCGACAAAGTGGAAATTTTTGTTTTGGATGAATCTGACCGTATGTTGGACATGGGTTTTATTCACGATGTGAAAAAAGTGGTGGCGAAACTGCCGGCTAAAAAACAAACTTTGTTTTTTTCAGCGACAATGCCACAGGAAATTTCAGCATTGGCGAATTCCTTATTACACCATCCGGTAAAAGTTGCTGTAACACCTGTTTCCTCAACAGTAGATGTAATAGACCAATCGGTATATTTTGTCAGCAAGACCAATAAACGTGCTTTGTTGCATCATTTATTAGCTGATAAATCCATTAAAAGTGTTTTGGTATTTACCCGAACTAAACATGGCGCCGATAAAGTGTGTAAAGATTTAGTTCGCTCAGGAATTAAAGCCGCAGCCATTCATGGAAATAAATCACAAAATAATCGTCAAACCGCATTAAGCAGTTTCAAAGCCGGTGAAACCCGTGTTTTGGTTGCGACAGATATTGCAGCAAGAGGAATTGATGTGGAAGAATTGGCTTATGTAATTAATTACGAATTACCGAATATTCCTGAAACATATGTGCACCGCATTGGCCGCACAGGTCGCGCCGGATCAACCGGAGTTGCAATTGCTTTTTGTGAAGAAGAAGAACGTCCATATTTACGTGATATTCAGCGCCTGATTGGCAAAACCATTCCGGTTAAAACGGATCATCCGGATTATAAACAAATGGTACTGCCACAAATTCAAGTGCATGAACCTCGTCCCCAACAAGCCAGAAAAAGAGTGTCAGACCCTTCTAAAGGCAAACGTTTTAAACCGGATAGCTTTAAAAAACATCGTGAAAAAAATACGAGTGGAAATTCAACCGGTGGAGGGAAATTTGCTGTTACGTTGAGGGGGAATAGATAATTTTTTTTTAAAAGGAACCTGCCTGGCGGCAGACAGGCACTGATTTAACAGATTAAACGGATGAAAACGGATTAATTATTTCTATAAAATGATATTAAAACAACTCAACAAAAATCCGTCCCTATCGGTTCAAACCGTTTAATCTGTGCCTGTCTGCCGCCAGGCAGGTTCCATTACCCTTCAATGTGTATCGTAAACAACAAGGTCCTGCTAAACAATTTATCCATTACATAACTTTCTTGCAACAACGGATCGGTTGCATGTAAATTGAGAATTCCGTTAGAAAGTTTTATTTCAGGAGAAAAAATAAAATAAGGGAAATAAAATTCAAATCCAAAACCGCAATTAATGGCTAAATCGTTGGCATTTATTTTTACCAATCCTTCTGCGTTGCGTGCATCGGCATTGGAACTAAAATCGTATGCATATTTTACACCTGCCAGCACATATACTTTCATGTCCTTGTAGGCAGCACTTTTAAATTTAATATCAAATGGTAAATCCAAATACAATGATTCAAGTGTTTGGAACGATGTACCTTCATCGCGATAAGTATAATTCAGTTTTTTTTCGGCGAAAGATAATGATGGCACAAAACGTAAATCGAAATATTTACCTAAACGCATATTGGTAATAATACCTAAATTAAATCCGGGGCCATTTGTGGACTCCACCACCATAACTGAATCGTGATTAATAAATTGATCGCTGAATGTTACACGCAGGTCGGAAGTATTATAAGCAATGGCAATCCCGAAATGATATGGATTTAACGAAAAACGCGTTTCGTATTCCTGTGCATTCATTTGGGCTTTTACCATTAAAGGCAAAAAACATATGCATATTAAAATTACTTTTCTGCAATATACAGCGAACATATTCCTAAACTTAATCTTGTGCAAGTGCAATTTTTAAATCCTGCCTGTTTTAAATATTGTATAAAGGCATCGCCTTCCGGAAATGCTGAAACTGATTCAAATAAATAGGTGTATGCTCGTGAGTCTCCACTCACTAAACGTCCAATTGCCGGAAGTATTGTACTGAAATAAAAATTATACAATTGCTTAAACGGAAATGATTTGGGTTTTGAAAATTCCAACACTACAATTGGTGCACCTGTATTTAATACCCGATAAATTTCATCCAATCCTTTTTGCAGATTTTCGAAATTGCGCACGCCAAAAGCAACCGTGCAGGCATCGAAAGTATTTTTTTCAAACTGCAGATTTTCAGAATCACCTTCTGTAAGTGTTATTTTATCTGCTAATTTTTTATTATTTATTTTTTTAATACCTGCCTCCAACATTTGCACCGAAATATCTACACCAATAATTTTGGTGGCTCCGGTTTTTAATGCTGCGATGGTAAAATCACCCGTACCACATGCCACATCCAAAATTGTTTTCGGCTGGTATTTTTTGAGTCGTTTAATGGCTCTGTTGCGCCAATACACATCCACACGCATCGATAACACCCTATTGAGAAAGTCGTACCTGCCGGCAATATTGTTAAACATGGTTTTAACCTGCTCCTTTTTGGAGGAATCGGACTTGTAAGGTGTTACACTTTCAGACATCTGGGTGCAAATTTAGCATGAATAAATATGTTTAATATCGAAATGACTGTTAACTTCTCCATTTCAGGCTTTTGAAATCTTATTTTTGTGCTGTGATATTTAAAACAGCAGTTTACACAGGAAGTTTTCCCGATTACCTGAAATGTCCTGAAAAGGACCTTCCGGAATTCGCTTTTATTGGTCGCTCCAACGTTGGCAAATCGAGTTTGATTAATATGCTGACCAACCATCAGCATCTGGCCAAAACCAGTGCGAGACCGGGAAAAACGCAAACTATTAACTTCTTTTTAATCAATAATACCTGGAATTTAGTCGATTTACCCGGCTATGGCTTCGCGAAGGTGTCTAAAAACCAGCGTGAGCAGTTCGAAAAAATGATCAGCGACTACCTGAAATACCGTCCGCAGATGTTATGTGTGTTTCAGTTGGTGGATGCCTGTATTCCACCCCAAAAAATAGACCTGGAGTTTACGGATTGGCTGGGGGAAGAGCATATTCCGTTTTGTATTGCCTTCACGAAAACGGATAGGCGAAAAAAGGATATTAAGGGCAATATTGAGGCCTACAAACAAAAACTGGCCGAAAGCTGGGAGACGTTGCCTGCATGCTTCGTTACTTCTGCTGAGACAAGGGCTGGTCGGGATGAAGTGCTAGCCTACCTCGATAATGTGCTGGCTGCACGATGAGATTGTTTCACGCGGAGCCGCGGGGGGATTTGGATTGTATGGTGTGTTTTTTTGAGAGCGCGGAGCTGGGAAACCAGTTGGAGGATGTGTTTGTTTCTCGCAAAGGCGCCAAGGTATTATGAATGTATGGTGTGCGATGTGGATTGTTTGCAAGCGCGCAAAGCTGGAAAACCAATTGTATGATGTGTTGGTGCACGCAGAGCCGCGGGGGATTTGGATTGTATGATGTGTGTTTTTTTGAGAGCGCGGAGCTGGGAAACCAGTTGGAGGATGTGTTTGTTTCTCGCAAAGGCGCCAAGGTATTATGAATGTATGGTGTGCGATGTGGATTGTTTTCAAGCGCGCAAAGTTGGAAAACCAATTGTATGATGTGTTGTTTCACGCGGAGCCGCGGGGGATTTGGATTGTATGGTGTGTTTTTTTGAGAGCGCAGAGCTGGGAAACCAATTATATGATGTGTTTGTTTCTCGCAAAAGCGCCAAGGTAAGTGAATGTATTATGTGGGATATGGGTTGTTTTCAAGCGCGCAAAGCTGGTAAACCAGTTGTATGATGTTTGTTTCACGCGGAGCCGCGGGGGATTTGGATTGTATGATGTGTGTTTTTTTGAGAGCGCGGAGCTGGTTGAACAATTTATTCTCCGATTTCTCCACTAACTCCATTCTCCGCGCTTTCAGTCCGCTGAGGCGGGTGAAACTAATCGTACCTTATGCCGCTTGAATTGGTTTTTTATTTAAACCAAACACATAATACAGAAACTTCCCTTTGGGCCTT
>DAORKJ010000093.1:0-8665 GCA_035439505.1 Chitinophagales bacterium | reverse complement strand
AATTGGTTTTTTATTTAAACCAAACACATAATACAGAAACTTCCCTTTGGGCCTTAGCGAGAAACATTTCGTGAAAGTATGTTGTATGGTTCACCCGGAGGCGCGGGAAAAATTTAAACAAATCGTACCTTATGCCGCTTGAATTGGTTTTTTATTTAAACCAAACACATAATACAGAAACTTCCCTTTGGGCCTTTGCGAGAAACATTTCGAATTAATGACCCTAAACGACCTTATTCGCGCAGCTTGAGGATGCAAAGGAGTCGGGTTTGGCGCGGAAAACGAAGCCCATGCTCAAAATATAACCCATCGCTTCCTGCAAGGCTGTATTACTTTGAAAATTTGGGTTAGTGTTAATATCAGCATGCACTTCCAGGTCCACCCCATACTCATCCAATAAATTACACAAGGCATAAGCAATTTCAATGGAGCGGGAAACTTCGTATAACAACCTCTCTTTCAGCGACATACGTTGTGTGCTCGATTCGTTGGCTATGAGCATAAAACCGCCCCTGCCCTCTCTGAGGAACACAATTACCGTCCCAAATTCAATCGTTTTACCATATACTTGCGAGTCCGAGCCAATACAAACCTTCAGTTTATTGCCCGCAGCTGCCTCTTTTTCAATGGTTTCACGCACCTCATCTTCAATCGGACGCGTTATTTCAACACCGTTAAATTTGCGCCATTTCATAGATTGTTCAGTTTACTCTACAATATTAATACGAAAATATTAGAAAATATTACCAACTTCTTTAAGAAATTACTAATTTTGCACCTTCAATTAACAGAACAATGAAAAAAGATATTCATCCGGATAATTACAGAGAAGTTATTTTTAAAGACTTCAGTGCTGATATAGCTTGGTTAGGCAAATCAACTGCCAACACTAAAGAAACCATGACTTGGGAAGATGGTAAAGATTATCCTCTCATCAAATTGGAGGTTTCCAATGTAAGTCACCCATTCTTTACAGGTAAAATGAAAGTTTTGGATACAGCAGGTCGTATCGAAAAATTCAACAAACGTTATTCAAAAAAGTAATTTTCATAATAAATTCATACAACCCCTTTGGTGTTAATATCATCAAAGGGGTTTTTCATTTAAATTTGTGCCTGCATGCAAATTATATTATTCGACGACAAACGCTGGCAACAATTATTGCCACTTACTTTTACCCGACCTGTTGCTGATTTACGCATAGGTATTGACACCATTCGCGAAAAATGGGAATCTCAATTATCCGGCAACTATTCCTGGTTACCTGAACCTTACCTAAACGGTAAATTCCCTGTTGGTTATGCTACAGATAATTATTACATCTATGGTGGTGTAATTCCAACACCAAAATTGATTGCTGCGGTTTCCAATCTTCAAAATGATGAGGTTTTGGTTCAAAATGGTGAAATACTAGCCAGCCGCTCACAAGAACATTACTTTTCCGGAATGAGTTTGTGTGAACGCGCTGCTACTTTAACGCAAGTGGAATATCCGCATGAACTCATCATTATTACAAGACCCTGGCATTTATTTCAACATAACGATTCCGTTTTGCGTCAGGATTTTGAACGTATGACCAAAGGAAGGAAGTCGCAGGATATTACAGCAAATAACAACATTATTGGCAACAATATTTTTGTTGAACCTGGTGCTAAAGTGGAAGCTGCTACTATTAATACAAATGCAGGACCTGTTTATATCAGCAACGATGCAGAAATTATGGAAGGCAGTTTAATTCGCGGACCTTTTGCATTAGGTAAACACAGCACTGTAAAAATGGGAGCGAAAATATACGGCGCTACTACTGTTGGTCCACACTGCAAAGTTGGTGGCGAGGTAAATAACGTTATTTTTCAATCGTATAGCAATAAAGGTCACGACGGATTTTTAGGTAATAGTGTAATTGGTGAATGGTGTAATTTAGGTGCCGATACCAATAGTTCGAATTTGAAAAATAATTATGCGGAAGTAAAAATCTGGGATTATCAAACACAAAAATTTATTCCAACGGGATTACAATTCTGCGGTTTAATTATGGGCGATCATAGTAAATGCGGCATTAATACCATGTTTAATACCGGTACTGTTGTTGGTGTAAACGCCAATATTTTTGGAGATGGATTTCCAAGAAATTTTATTCCTTCATTTAGCTGGGGCGGTGCTGCCGGTTTTGTCACCTATAAATTAAGCGATGCAATGATTGTTGCTAAAGATGTAATGGCACGACGAACAGTTACATTAGCTGAAGCAGACAAAAAAATACTTACTACCATTTACGAATTGAGTGAAAAATACAGGAAAGGTCAGTTAATATTTTTACATAAATAATAGTTGATAATAATTTCAATCAACTTACAAATAAAATTCAAGATATGTCGAGAAAAAAGATAATTGCAGGGAATTGGAAAATGTTTAAAACATTATCTGAAGCAGAACTTTTAGTTGCTGAAATAAACAATAAATTACCAAAAAATTTAGCGTTTGCTGAAGTCTTGATAGCCCCACCGGCGCTGTATTTACCGACATTAACCAAACAATTTACCGAATCCGGTATTCAGTTTGGCGCACAGGATATCAGCAAACATCAACAAGGTGCATACACCGGTGAAATTTCAGCGATGATGTTACAAAGTGTATCGGCTAAATTTACATTGGTTGGACATAGTGAACGCAGACAATATCATCATGAAGATGATGTATTAATCGGAGAAAAAATCCATGCTGCTTTATCACAATCCATTATACCTGTTTATTGTTGTGGTGAAACATTACAAGAGCGCAACAGCAATAATCATTTTGTGATAGTTGAACAACAAATTACCACTGCATTAGCAAATTGTTCTGCAGAACAAATGCAACAAATTGTAATTGCTTATGAACCAGTTTGGGCAATTGGCACGGGAGTGACTGCAAGTGCTGAACAAGCGCAGGAAATGCATGCATTTATTCGTTCCATACTTGGACAAAAATATGGTGCATCCGTTGCAGCTACTATTCGTATTTTATATGGAGGAAGTGTGAAACCAAATAATGCATCAGAATTATTTTCGCAACCGGATATTGATGGCGGACTAATTGGCGGTGCCAGTTTAGTTGCTGCTGATTTTATTGCCATAATTGAAAGTGCAATATAATATGCAATATCTCGAATATAAATTGATTACTGCCGACGACCAGACTGCTGAAATTTTAATGGCATTATTGGCTGAAGAAGGTTTCGATACATTTGATCAAAACGATAATACCTTAAGTGCATATATTCCTGAAAAAGCCGGAAATGAAATAACTATCGCAAATTATTTAGCTGAATTACAACAACGATTTGTATTCACCTGGTCGCAAAGCCAATTTGAACAACGCAACTGGAACGAAGAATGGGAAAAAAGTTTTCAACCGATAGTCGTTTCAAATACCTGTTTAATTCGCGCCCCATTTCACCCTGCGCGTCCTGAAATCGCTTTTGATATCTTAATCGAACCAAGGATGAGTTTCGGTACCGGACATCATGAAAGTACGTATTTGATGATGGAAGAAATGCTGGGGTTGAATTTTAATAAAAAATCGATTTGTGATGCCGGATGTGGCACCGGAATATTATCTGTATTGGCTGTTAAAAAAGGCGCTCAACATGTTTTAGCCATAGATATAGAGGAATGGGCTTATCGCAACGCAATGGATAACATAGCGTTAAATGGCATCTACGACCAGATTGATGTTGAATTGGGGGATTTCAGCCTGATGGAAGGCAAACAGTTTGACATTATTCTTGCCAATATCAATAAACATATCGTTTTAGGGAATATTCAGCAGTTTTTCAGGTCCATTCAACCGGGAGGAATTTTGATTGTCAGCGGTATTTTGCAAAACGACATCCAAGACGTTGAAAAAGAAGCGTCTAATTACTTCTTTCAACTAATATCCACACGCACCAAAAACGACTGGTTATGTGCGGTTTTCCAAAATGTGTAGGCAAATTAGGCATTACGATGTTTAATAAGTGTTAACAGTATAATTTCTCCACGTTATTTCCGTTTTAACATAAGGCCTAATTACAATAGATATTTTAACTTAACGGCATGAAAAAACTTTTCGGTATTATCCTGTTTCTCTTTGGAATGAGCACTGCTTTTGGTCAGTTAAAGCAGTTTTCATACGAACAAGACCAATTTTTGAAGGAATTGGACGATTTTATGAAAACCGTGAACACAGAAATCACCAAAGACAGCTATAACCGTTTCGCCAAAGAAGTGGAAGCCGGAAATATTACACCTGACCAATTGAGATTGGTTACCGAGCTCTGCAATAAAATGCTCGACCGTAAAATGAAACCTACCCCACAGTTTGTTGCGGTATTAGATGCCACAGTTTCATTTACAAAAAGTAACCAGATAATGGACCGCTATGAGGAGTGGATGTTGATTACCAATAACATTTTAGATAATTCGAAAAAAGGTAGTTATGTCACCTTTAATCGTTTCCTGGATTTCTCTGCAGCTTTTTTCGAAAAAAATGCACTAAATGATACCCCAACAAGAACATGGTGTTACAGCTCTTTCGAATATCAGTTCAAATTAAATGGAGAAATTCCTGAAGTGCATTTTGATGGCACCGATATTTATGGTTACACCAAGGGCGATACCATGTATATTAATGGCACTAAAGGTGTGTATTATCCGTTGGAAAAAGAGTGGGTAGGAAAATCAGGAAGTGTTACCTGGACACGTGCAGGATTAGATAGCACAACAACATACGGTAAACTCAACAATTACAAAGTAAATACCGAATCAAACGAATATGTTGCCGATACTGCAACCTTGTATTTTGGTGGGATGTTCAGTAAACCCTTGGTAGGAAAATTAACAGACAGATTAATTACCAATAATGAACCGATTAAAAGTGATTATCCGCAATTTCAGACTTATGATAAAACATTAGTGGTGAAAGATATTTTGGTGAATGTAGATTACAAGGGCGGATTTTTATTAAAAGGTGGGCAAATTATAGGTAGTGGAGATGATTCTATTCCTGCAGAAATGACTTTCAAAAATTTTGAAGCGAAGAAGGCCGTCATTGCAAAGTCCAAAACATTTTTAGTTGAACCTGCTATGTCCATTTATTCCAAAGACGCAGAAGTAATAATTAAAGTTGGGAAAGATGACAGTATTTATCACCATGACGTTTCGTTGCGTTATGATGGAGTTATGGGTTCGATGACCATTACCCGTCAGGATGATGGATTTTCCAGTTTAATGTTTTACAGTTCCTATCATAAAATGGATGTAAAAATTGACAACCTGAGTTGGGCGTTAAGTGATACCATTATTAAGTTTAAAAACATTGAAGGTGCCGGTCAAAAAATGAGCTGGTTTGAAAGTCAAGATTTATTTAGTGCCAAACTTTTTGAACGTGTGCGTGGTGTTGCAACCTATCAGCCATTGGTGAAAATAAAAAGGTATTGCGAAATGTATAAAACCCGCGAAATACCAACACTGGCGTTAGCAAAAGAATTAAATCCTTCATTAACTATTGATGGTGTGCAAAGTTTATTATTACAATTGGTAGAGGAAGGTTTTATTTTTTACGACAAACAAAAAGAAATGGTGTATGTAAAAGATAAAACATTTAATTATGTGTTTGCCTCTGCCGGGAAAAAAGATTATGATATCATTGCCATACCATCTGTTACAAAAGAACCGAATGCATTACTCAATTTAAAAAATTACGATTTAAACGTAAATGGTATCAGTCAGTTTTATTTGAGTGATTCACAATTCGTACTCATTTATCCGAAAGACGATAAACTTACCATTAAAAAGAACAGGGATATGTTGTTTGACGGAACAATTGTCTCCGGTAATATCGACTTTAAAGGAACTAATTTTTATTTTAGTTACGACACATTTAATATAAAAATGAATGCAGTTGACTCTATGATATTATATGTAGAATCAACTGAAATTGATGATAATGGCAATCCATTATATTTACCGGTAAATACCAATATCAGTGTAACTTCAGGGCGATTACAAATAGATAAAACAGATAATAAATCGAGTAAAGTACATTATAAAGAATACAGCATTTTTACAACCTACGACTATTCCATCGCCGATTATGAAAAGCCCAATATTTTTGACAATGTGTATGATAAAGAAGAATTTTATTTTAAGCTCGACCCATTCACATTAGAAAGTTCTGACTCGCTTGATTATCGAAAGGTGAAGTTTGATGGAACGATGATTTCTGATGGCATATTTCCGGATTTCCGTGAAGCATTAAAATTGCAAGAGGATCGTTCACTGGGTTTCAAAACAACTACTCCTGCCGGAGGATTTCCAACATATGGTAAATTAGGCAAATACACAGGAAATTTATCGCTAAGTAATCAAGGTTTCAGAGGCTCGGGAACAATTGATTTCATGGCTTCTAAATCGCAATCCAGCGACATTATATTTTTCCCGGATTCAACATTAGCTAAAGTAGAAGATTTTACTGTAGCAAAAACAGAAAGTGGTGTGCAATTTCCTGCAGGTTCAAATACCGGTGTTACGACACGCTGGTTGCCTTACGAAGACAAAATGATTGTTCAACAAGGTACAAAACCTTTCGATTTATTTGAAAATCAGGCGACATTAAAAGGAACTGCAATTGTAACTTCAAAAGGATTAGAAGGCGATGGCACCATGTTTTGGGGTGAAGTAAAATTAAAATCCAATCAATTTAAATACAAAGCCAATAATGCATTATCCGACACCGCAAGCGTTACCATTGGTCAGGTAACACCGGACTTAGTTGCTTTAAAACTGGATAATGTAAATATGGATGTTGATTTTAAAGAACGTATTGGGCATTTTAAAGCCAATTATGATAGTATCATGACCGAATTGCCTTACAACGAATACAAAACCGATATGAACGTATTCGATTGGGTGATGGATGAACGAACAGTATATTTTAAATCAACAAAAGAATATTCGAATTTTTATTCTACCAATGGTGGACAGGATAGTCTCGTATTTCAGGCTAAAGAAGGTAAATTCGATTTAAATACGTATTTATTAAATGCAGAAGGTGTTCCGTTAATTAAAGTTGCCGATGTGCATGTTATTCCTGATTCCGGAAAAGTGTATATCGAAAAAGGAGCCAAAATGGGAACCTTGTATTATGCGAAAATTAAAGGTGATACACTCAACTTCTATCATAACCTAAATAATTGTGTGGTCAACATTATGGGACGATTGGCCATGAGTGGAACAGGTGAATATGAATATATTACGCCTCAAAATGTTAAACAAATAATTCCAATTGAAAGTATTACTGTTCAAAAGCAAGTTGATACTATTATGGAGGTAACTACGCACCATATGTTTGCGAAAGGATATGTTCAAGACTCAGCCAATTTTGTTTTAGAAAATAAAGTACGATTTAAAGGACCTGTGGAATTATACAGTCAGGACCAGTTTTTAAAATATCGCGGTTATGTAAAATTAGATGTATTGGATACCGCGAATATTCGGACAAGTTGGTTTAGAATTAATTCATATATAGACCCGAAAAATCCGATATTTAATTTAGATGATGCAGTTACTGAACGCAACGACTCTGTGTATGCTGGTATTTTCCGTTTTAATGATACGGCAGCATTATACACAAGTATAATGAGTAAAAAAGCATCGATTGCTGATGCGCAATTATTTGTTGCCAGAGGAAGTGGTTATTACAATGAAACCGACCAAACTTTTTACTTAGGTAATTTAGAAAAATTGGATGACCCTACGGCTAAAGGTTCTATTTTAAAATACAATGATAAAACCGGTGCTTTATATGGTGAAGGTCGATTAAAAATGGGATTAAAAACCGATTTGTGTGATACCAAAGCATATGGCACTATCATTAAACGACCCAACAACACAAATTATCGAATGGATGCTACAGTCACCTTCGAAATTCCATTGCCGGGCGAGTTAATGAATAAACTGGGAGAAATGTTATTGGTATCTAATTCAGATGCAGGTGCTGCCCCACTCGACTATAATGTGGAAACACAAATTGTTGCTGCTATCACAGAATTAATGGATGAAAAATCATACAATAAATTAATGAGTGATGTAAGTTCTAAAGGATATCTCGACAGGCCAAAAGATTCTCCGGTGTCTGTATTTTTATCCGGAATTAAAATGGTTTGGGATCCAACATCACGTTCATTCCATACCACCGGTTCTGATGGCAAAATTGTTTGGTTTGGTGATAAAGCATTTAATCAGCATATTAAATGTTATGCCGAATTCGGAAAACGAAGCGGTGGTGATTATTTCACCATATATCTGGTAACACCGAGTGAAGATTTTGTTTACATCAGCTACAAACGCAATCAATTAAAATTATTTACCTCAAGGGAAGATTTAAATACCGAAATATTTAGTTACGACCCTAAAAAACGCGTAATTGAAACCGAAAAAGGCAATATGGTATTCAGCTTAGAAGGTAAAAACGCCGTAAATCAATTTGTTCAGGATATGCAGTATTACGAAGGGTTGAAGGAGAATAAGTAATTAGCTAATTAGCAAATTAGTTAATTAGCAAATTGGTTTACGACTTCGGAGGGGAATGATAATCTGCTGTCGCAGATTATGGTGGGTAATGGATTGTTGGGATTGTATTCCAA
>DAORKJ010000092.1:3222-14159 GCA_035439505.1 Chitinophagales bacterium | reverse complement strand
CCTGTTTCCATTTTTGGAGAATAGCGCCCACGGTGGTATAACCTTGATTGCAATCCCTTGTGCACACTTTCCACAACTTCTTCATCTTCCATTTCTACGCGATTTAAGTCGCTTCCCGCGCCCTGGTTGTATTTCGATTCATCGGTGATAAAAATCAAGAATGATACTTTAGTGGCATCTTTTCCTTGTGGCTGCACTATATTCAGTGACAATCCCCAAGGATAAAAATTAAACATCATATTGGGGAAAATCCAATAATAATATGCCCCCACATTTTTTCCGTAATCAGGTGAATCAGCGGGTAAGTCAAAAACCAATTCCCCATCTTTTGCAATACCTAATTGTAAGTTACCATATTCAAATAGATGTGTTTCATAATTGTTATAATCAATTACTTTATTTAAAGATTTATGTACATATGGAATATGAAATCCCTCCAGGTAATTATCGCAATAAAGCGCCCAATTAGCTTTGATAGTATAATCCTGGGACAAGTCTTCACGAAAGACTAATTTATCAAAAGGGAACCAATTAATTCTATCTGTAATTCCTTTTAATAATTCATGAATAGTCATTTTTGGGAATAATGCACCAAAAAGCAATCCATTCCAATTTTCGACGTGAATGTTTTTCAAATTATCCATTTGAGTAGGGAAATTTTCTGCAGCTTCAAACTCAGGCATGCTCAAAAATTTACCATCCGGATGAAAACATCTGCCATGATATTTGCAACGAATGATTTGGGATTTCGTTTTTTCAGTGATTAAAATAAACCCTCTGTGTGTGCATACATTCGACATTAAGGTTATCCCCGATTCCTGCACACTTAAAACTAAAGGTTCATTTAAACATTCCGGCATAAAATCAATTGGATATAAATATCCTTTATCGTGAAACTGCGCCGCAGTACCAATATATTGCCATGTTGTAGTAAATATTTTTTCCTTCGCAGCTTCATACGTTTTTTGGCTCAAATAAAAATCACCTGTGGGTGTAGCTGCAATAGTTATCGATTTATCAATCATACCAATAAATTATTTACAAAAATACCATTTATGCCGTAAATTACTTTTTAACAACTGGTATAACAGCGCTGTTAAGTAACAATTCAAAGCCCCAAAACACTTGTCTGAATTGACTTTTGAAGTCATCAAAAAAAATTCTATATTTACCGAGCTAATACATTTTTTTCACCTTAAATGCAAGTTATGTGGCCACTGGATGATATTACTATTGTATTGCTCATTGTAGGATTTACATTATTTATGTTTATCTGGGAGAAAATTGCCATCGATATTACATCGTTAATTGCAATGGCACTTTTAATGCTTACAGGAGTGCTAACAACTAAAGAGGGAATAGCCGGATTTAGTAATGATGCCACGGTTACAATTTTATTTTTATTTCTACTTAGTGCAGGGCTTGAAAAAACCGGTGCTGTAAATCTGGTTGGTAAAGCTATGATTAAATATATCGGCAAAAATCAAAAAATGGCATTTATTGCTGTGATATTGGTATGTGGGCTTATTTCTGCATTTTTGAATAATACAGCCGTTGTAATAATTTTTATGCCGATTGTGTTTAAAATAGCCAAATTCACCAATCAAAGTCCGAGCAAATTACTCATGCCTTTATCGTTTGCGGCTATAATGGGTGGCACGTTGACACTTATAGGAAGTTCTACAAATTTAGTTGTAAACGGTGTGGTAGTGGAACATGGTTATGAACCTTTTGGTATGTTTGAAGTTACACCAACAGGCTTAATTTTATTTGTTACATTTTTTCTTTACATGTATTTTATTGGTATTAAATTAATACCTGCAAGAAGGTCGGCCGATTCGCTGACTGAAGATTATGAATTAAAAGATTTTTTGACAGAAATAATTATTGAACCGGGTTCTCCATTTTTAGGCAAACGTATATTTGATACGCCTTTGGTTACAGAATTATCTTTAGAAGTGGTTGAAATAAGTGATGCAAAAGGCACGCTGTGGTTGCCCGATGATTATGAGTTGCTTGAAGAAAATGATACGGTATTGGTTCGTGGTAGTGCATCTGATATTATGCAATTGAAACAAATGCAGGGTGTAACATTTAAACAAACTTTTGATGTTGATGATATTGATTTAAAATCGAATGAAACAGCATTGGTTGAAGTGGTAATTGGTCCTAATTCCTCGCTTGCAAGAAGCACATTTAAAGAAATAGATTTCCGCGATTTATACGAAGCCATCCCGCTTGCTGTGCGCCGTCAAGGAGAAATTATTGAAGGACGTTTAGATGAAATTGAATTGCGTTTTGGTGATGATTTATTATTGGAAATCAAAAAAGATTCATTTGACCAATTAAAACGTGGTGGTGATTTTGTGTTTACTCAGGAAATAGAAAAAGAAATCATCGACAAGCAAAAAGTATGGATTACCAGTGGCATTTTATTGATGGTAATTCTCACTTCCGCTTTTGAAATTTTGCCCATTATTCAAGGCGCAATTATTGGTACCATTTTAATGTTTTTATTTAAATGTATTACCATTCGTGAAGCATACCGTGAAGTGGACTGGAGGATAATATTTGTATTGGCGGCATTACTTCCTTTAGGGACAGCTCTTGAAAAAACCGGTGCAGCTGAAATGCTAGCTGGTTATATGGAAACATATATTTCCGGGTATGGTCCATTTATCACACTTTTTGTGCTGTTTGCCGTGACTTCCGTTATCACAAGTTTGATGTCCAATCAGGCGACTGCTGCATTGCTAAGTCCAATTGCTATTTCGCTTGGCGTGCAAATGGGTATTGACCCTAAACCGCTTTTATTTGCCGTTATGTTTGCTGCTTCAACATGTTATCTGACCCCTCTAGGGTATCAGACAAATATTATGATTTATGGCCCGGGTAATTATAAATTCGTTGATTTTATAAAAGTTGGTGGTTTATTGTCGCTCATTAGTGGTATTGTTGTTTCTTTGTGTCTGTATTACTTTTATTTTTAATGTAACCACATTTTGAGCAGTAAAACCATTTATTTTTTAGGCGATTTATTTTCATTCCATCATTTAGCAGGAATAGGTTTTTTTGGTGGAGATAACAATTTTATTGCGGCTGCCAATTTTGATGATATCATAAATCAAACAATATCACAAGAAGGCCATTTTGCCGTGATTGCAGTAGAAAATACACTTGCCGGTGATGTTCCGGGTAATTTTCAGCGTATATCCTATTCAGGGCTCACTGTAATTGGAGAAATTATAGCTCCAATAGAACTGCACCTTGCAGCCAAATCACCTATTTCACTTAGTGACCTCAAAACCGTATACAGCCACCAAATGGCAATAAAAGAGTCCAAACACTTTTTTGAACAATACCCTAATATCGAGTTTGTAAATACCCCTTCAACGGCAAGTGCTGTTAAACTTGTTGCAACTTCTGTTCAACAAAATATCGCAGCAATTGGTAACAAATCGGCCATTGCCTACTATGATTTGCAAGTAATTGCTGAAAAAATTGACAATCATGCAGCAAATTTCACTCGTTTTTTAATTTTATCGAATAATAAAGCAACCGGCAATACAACCTTTTCGGACGGAAAAGCGTCTTTACTCCTGCAACCGGGTAAAACAGGTTTACCTGAAGCGTTGATTGTTCATCCAAATATCTCCCTTCTCAGGCATTTGGAAAACGGGAATGTGTATATCGAGACTGTTTTTTTGACATCGCAACAAATAATTAATATGCTGTCCAATTTCGAGCAAAATGGCCTATCAGTAAGCATTTTAGGCGTTTTTCCTATTGGCAACACCATGGTTATATGATTGATGTTTGTTAAAAAATTACTTACTTTGTGCACATACTATCAACATTAAACACAAAATACGAACTAAGATGAGTAAAGATTTAAAAATTACACCTATATCAGAATGGGGATGGAACTTCCAGACTCCGCTGATTATGACAGGTCCTTGCAGTGTTGAAAGTGAGGAACAAGTGCGTGAAACCGCCAAACAATTAAGTAGTCACCGCTTCGACATTTTGCGTGGTGGTATTTGGAAACCAAGAACAAGACCTAATTCTTTTGAAGGTATTGGCAGCATTGGTTTAAAATGGCTTAAAGATGCCGGTAATGAAATTGGAAAACCTGTTGCTACTGAAGTGGCTAACGTAAAACACGTTTACGAAGCACTTCGCATGGGAATTGATGTTTTATGGATTGGCGCAAGAACAACCGTAAACCCATTTGCCGTTCAGGAGATTTGTGATGCTTTACAAGGTGTTGATATACCAGTATTAGTAAAAAACCCTATCAACCCGGACTTAGAGCTTTGGATAGGCGCTTTTGAGCGTTTAAACCGCAGTGGCATAACCAAACTTGCTGCTATTCATCGCGGCTTTAGCACTCACGAGAAATCGAAATACCGCAATATTCCACGTTGGAACATACCAATTGAATTAAAACGTCGTTACCCACAACTGCCAATAGTTTGTGACCCAAGCCATATTTGTGGAACACGTGAGTATTTGCGCGAGGTTGCTCAAACTGCACTTGACATCGGTTTTGAAGGATTACATCTCGAATCGCATATCAACCCGGATAAAGCATTAAGCGATGCCAAACAACAAATTACACCGGATGCTTTTGGTGAAATGATGTTGCAATTACATACCAGGGAATCAATCGAACATAATCCGATTGCTGAAAATCAATTGGAAATTTTACGTGGTAAAATCGACAACCTTGATAACTATTTGTTAGAAATGATGAGCGAACGTATGGATATTGTGCGTGAAATCGCAGAATATAAACGCGAAAACAATTTAGCTATCGTTCAGCCAAGTAGATGGACCGAAATTTTGGAAAACAGACTGGAGACCGGTAAACGGAAACAATTAACCGAAAAATTCATTAAAGAATTATTCCATGCTATGCATAAGGAATCTATTCATCATCAAACTGAAGTGATGTTGCTAAATGGTGAGAAGTCAGAGGTGGAGAAAAAAGCATGATTAGAACAAACCACAACATAAAAAAAATCCGGAGCAATTGTTCCGGATTTTTTATTGGTAATATTTTAGAATAATATTATTTTTTAAAGAATGCTCTCAGCATACCTTGTGATTTCAAATACCATTCATCCCTTACTTCAAAATCAAACGCAATTGTAGAAAAACAGGTTACAGGTGTAGTGCCTTTATCAACTGCATCAATAGCCACACGGTATTTACCAGGTAATAGATTTAACTCATAAACATTTAAAATGGTTAAATCAATAATCGAACTTCTCATAATTGAAGGATTGTCGGCATTGGGATTAATTTTATGTCCGTCTAAACTGGTAATAACAATAATATCTGCTTTTGAAGATTCATCAAATACTTTTTTACTGGATTGATTACCATTATAAATTTTCATTGCACGAGCAGGTTGAGTAATTTCAAATTCAATATACTCACCGGTTCCGGGACCTGCAGCAGCTTCACACCAACACGTTTGACGAGCGAGGTTTTCACGTCCTTCATATGTGCTGTCTTCATAAATATGATCTGAAATGTCAAATGCATAGACAGGGTTACCCGATTCTTTTAATGAAATTCCGGGTACATTGCTTTTACAATTTGATTTAATATAATCATAATACGACAGGTTATTGTAGTTAGTAATCTTAGTTGCATTATTTAATGCATCAATTCCGGTCAACGTACCTGTTTGATATGGATGGAGCGAGTCTGAAAACGCTATCATTGGCGTATTATAAAAAAACCGTTTAGGCATTTCCGCATCAGTTTTCACCCAACTTGAAGCAGTAATATTTTTAATTGCCGCTGGTATAATTGATTGTTCGTTAAACAAATTGCCAGAATTACATGCTTTATTATTGCTGAGATGGAAAAAAGCAATTTTATCTTTATCCACTAACATTATGTCCTCAAAAGCAACAACCTGATCACGTTCGCCACTAACATGCGTTTTGAATTCGCTCATTTTAGATGGCAGGATTGGCGTAGTTTTAAAAATATCATGTTGTAAGTATAATCCATTTAAACGACCTGACCAGTTTTTTTCATAACCTAATTCATACATGGAATACGACTCTGTTCTATCGATACCGGCATTTACACTTGGAATTGTTATAAATGTTAACACATTTGTTTCTTCATCAGGTGTGAAATTCATTTCAATAATAAAACTTATTTCCATGGATAGAACTTCTGTATTTTTCGGCAAATACAAAGGTGTAGCATCCGTAAATTTTAATTCACACATTACTTTTTTAATATTGATGCGTGTATTATTTCTAAACATATCTACATGAATACCCAATTGCTTTAGGTTATCAATGCTGATATATTTTCTTACGAATAATCTTTGTTGGAAATTTTTACGAATTTGTTCACGCGTATCCACTGAACGATCCTGCACAGCAAAAATGTCGCTGAACGTAGGCACTGTTGCTAAATCGTCCAATAATTTTGCTCGTTTCCCGTAGCCAAACTCATTAAAGTAAATTTTTAAAGGCATAACGGCACTCACGGTAGCAAAGTTGGTCGTAGCATTTTTAAATTCGTACACTACGTCATATTTCACTTCGTCGTCGAATTCTGTAACCTGGATCAATTCGTTTTGCAGCACTACGCCGTAATTGGAAGATTCAGGATGCAGGTTACCCGTAGAAACTGACATTCCGTTGAAGGCGCCGTCGTTCTGCGCAAAAACAGAAAGTGTACACAAACTCAAAATAAAGGCTGTAATCTTTTTATTCATAGCTATTGATGTTTAAAATCTCATTTGTAAAAATCGGCACATTGATGGAATAAAGGAATAAAGTCCAGGATTTCTCCTAAGTCACTAACTTTCACTTTTCCAAACATCACTGCCATTTGGGCATTGGTTCTCCCCCATTCCATGTCCTCATAAGTCTCATCTTTGGTTGTCACAATGCACTTCGGACTGTCATGTAATCCTTCCTCAATGTTAAGGTTTCCATCGCTAATCCGCACGGTGAATTGTCCACCACGCTCGCCTGAGATGTCTAAATGGAAAATAGTTTCATAACCTGGGTCAGCCTTTTCGGGCCTGAATCGTTCTTTTAGAGACAGCACAATTTCACGCGCTGAGATTGGTTTTTGCATGTTTGGTCAATATTGCCGCTAAGATAAAATAATGTAGTTTATTTTTACGGTGACTTTACGCAATCATCATGCCTGAACTTACTCAAAAGTGTAGAATCGATAAATGGTTATGGGCAGTTCGCCTGTATAAAACCCGCAATTTGGCTGCTGAAGCGGTTAAAACAGGCAAGGTAAAAGTGAAAGGGGACAATGTAAAACCTTCATTTGAGGTGTATGAAGGGCTGGTAATTACCATCCCGAAAGGTGTTGTACGCTACCAGTTTAAAGTAGTTGGTGTTATTGAAAAGCGGGTAAGTGCCGTTTTAGCGAAAAATTATTGTGAGGATGTAACTCCTGAAGAGGAAAAAATGAAACTCACACATGTGGAATTTATGCCAACAGCGTTCAGGGACAAAGGCACGGGAAGACCAACAAAAAAAGAACGCAGAGATTTAGATGAGTGGATGAATGATTAAAAAGAAAATTACATATTAAAGAACTATTTGAAAAAAACACTATTACTGATTATAATTTGCACGATAATTTCACAAGCATTTTCACAAACCGGCGTTTATGTCGGTCCGAGATATTCAATGATTCAAAGTTCTTGGGTAACTGAATACCAGCCTAAACTAGGATTTGGTTTTGGTTATGCTACTTTAACCGAATTCAATGATGAATTTGCATTTTTATATGATGTTGGTGTTGATAGGCTCGGCGCAGAATTTACCATTTTCGATTACTTTTTTTATCCTCAAAGGGACAATTTTAATTATGCTATTCATTGGTGGATGGCACATATTGGCATCAGCGCAGCAATCAGTATTAATGAGGATACACGCGTGTTTGGTGGAATTGATGGCGGCTGGATATTTTCTGCTGCAGAAGACGAAAGCATTAATTCAGATGACTACATGTATTATTCACTCGATGGCACCCCTGAAGGTTTAGATGTATTTAAAATTGAGTCAGGATTGGACCAGGCCTACACAGGCGATTTACACCTTGGTGGAAGCATGACGTTCGGTATATTGACAGTCAGAGCAAAATACAGCTACCAACTCATCAACAATACATTAACATCACATTTTCTGGAACCTGATGACTTCAGAAATAATGTAATAAGCCTGGATTTACTTTTAGGTTGGCGTGATTAATTATTTGTATTCCGGTTTAACCAACTCGGGAAATAATTTTTCAAATTTCGCCACTTTTTTTCCAACTACAGCAACACAATATGGCTGGTCCGGATTTTTTGCAAAATAATCCTGATGATAAATTTCTGCCGGCCAAAAAGTCATTAATGGCACTACCTCAGTAACAATTTTATCCCCATAATAACCACTTGCTTCGAGCTGTTGTATATAATTTTCGGTGGTAGTTTTTTGTGCATCACCATCATAAAAAACTACTGAACGATATTGAATACCAACATCATTACCCTGACGGTTAGGAGTAGTCGGATCATGGGTTTTCATGTGAATATCCAGCAATGTTGCATAACTGCAAACTTTAGGGTCGTATATAATTTGTACACATTCAGCATGACCGGTTGTATCCGTACAAACCGCTTCATACGTAGGGTTTTTCATTGCGCCACCGGAATAGCCGCTCAGCACAGATTGAACACCTTTTACTTCTTCAAAAACGGCTTCTGTACACCAGAAACATCCACCACCAAAGGTGGCCTTTTCCCATCCATTTTGCTGAATTTCAGCGTCTGTATATGTTTTTCTCATAGATAAATAATCCACTTTTATTTGCTCAGGTTTCGATTCTTGAGATTCCGGATTGCCGGAACCACAGCCAATCATCGAAATAACTGCTACTGTGAGCGAAAGTATAACAATATTTGTCTTTAACATGTTTATAGTTTAATCAACTTACGCAAACATAACACATTCGGATGTATGTAAAGTTTCAGGATTAACAAGGTTTAACGATTCAAAGCGCTCAATTATGAACCTAAGTTTTTATTGTAATTACCATAACAATTATGTTAGATAGGAAGTAGGACAAGCAATTTGTGTTCATGGGTATTTTCTATATTTGCATTATGCGCCAAATTAAAATTGCCGTTCACGGTGGAGCAGGCACAATGCCAAAACGATTAATGACCCCTGAAATCGAAAAAGCCTGCCACGATGCTTTACAAAATGCTTTACAAGCCGGATATGATTTGATGAAAAATGGAGGTTCTGCATTTGATGCTGTTGAAGCAGCCATTATCATATTAGAAAATTTTGAATTGTTTAATGCAGGTAAGGGTGCAGTATTTACGCATGATGGCAAACATGAAATGGATGCCAGTATAATGGATGGCAAAACTTTGCGTAGTGGTGCTGTTGCTGCTGTAAATAATATTAAAAACCCTATTTCATTGGCAAAGGCTGTTATGTTACATTCTGAACATGTACTGTTGTTAGGGTCAGGAGCAGAAGTTTTTGCAAAACAACAAAATATTGTTTTTGAAACCGATGATTATTTTTTTACACAATTTAGATATGATCAATTAGAGAAAGCAAAAAAGAGTGATATAATTGTTTTGGACCATGTAGATGATAAAAAATTTGGGACAGTTGGATGTGTTGCCTTAGATGCTAATGGAAACCTTGCTGCAGGAACTTCAACTGGCGGAATGACCAATAAATCGTTTGGACGTGTTGGTGATTCACCTATAATTGGTTGTGGAACCTATGCGAATAATCAAATTTGTGCAGTTAGCTGCACCGGACACGGTGAATTTTTTATTGAAAATGTTGTGGCCTATGATGTTGCCTGTTTAATTGATTATAAAGGCCTCAGCTTAAAAGAAGCAACTGAATTGGTTATCAATGAAAAACTGAAAAAAATTAATGCCGAAGGTGGATTAATTGCCATTGATAAATTCGGAGATATTAGCTTGCCATTTAATACTAAGGGAATGTATCGTGGTTATATTAAAAGCGATACAGATATATTTACCGGCATTTATTAAAAGCAATTAATGTTGTTCCTGCAACGCTAATTTCCTCGTTTTTAAATCATAAAACATACCTGCACTCAATAAATGAAATATCATATGTTCGATATTTAATCCGGAATATTCCTTATTGTCGAGTGAATTGTAACGCAATTCCTGACCGTCGATTATAACAACTTCTCCGCTGCCAATTATTTCGAGATGACGTTCTTCTTTAATAATTACACCGGTATCTTCGCTGATACCTATTCCTGTTAATTTCGGATGTTCGGCAACAGCCACCATTAAACGGCCAAAGCGACCGCGGTTGACAAAATGAGAATCGATTATAGCATTATCAATAAATCCCAAACCCGACATCATCATTGCTTTTCCACGTTTTACAGCTTCCGATGGGGTGCCGCCGTTAATCATTTTTTCGCTTTGTGCCATAGCACCTGCACTGGTTCCTGCAATAACGAATTCTTTTTCGTTTTGATAACGATGTTTTAATATATCTAATGCCGCAGTATCTAAAAATACTTCGCTTAATTTTTCCTGATTACCACCGCTAAACATCAAACCGTCGCATTTTTTTAAACGCTCTAAAATATCTTTTTTATCGGCATCTCTTTTTGTTTTAAGATGCATAATGCCTAACGATTTAATGCCAATATGTTCAAATGCAGCTTTGTATTCTTTGGCAATTTGACGGGGAATTCCACTTGCAGTAGTAACTAATTCAAGGCGTGTGTTGCTGCCTCTCATTTCTTTAATGATACGTTTTAAAACGTCAAATTTCCCCTGAGATTCGGTGTTCCGTTCCTCAGACCCCCCCACCGCTATGAGCGTTCCTTTAGGTGTCATAATACTAATTGAGTGGAGCAAATATAAA
>DAORKJ010000092.1:0-3122 GCA_035439505.1 Chitinophagales bacterium | reverse complement strand
TCCGCGCCTGTCTGCCGCCAGGCAGGAAAATCAGCGTCATCCGCGCCATCTGCGTTCTTTTCCTAAATTTCCTTATTTTTAGCGCAAAGAACATCGAAAAATGAAAATCCTATCTACCGCAGTGATGAAGGGCCCGAACTACTGGAGTATTCGCAGGCATAAGTTAATTGTAATGAAACTTGATTTGGAGGAAATGGAAGACATGCCCACGAACAAGATTCCGAATTTTCGTGAGAATTTAGAAAAAATGATTCCTTCTCTTTACGAACATCGCTGTAGTGAAGACCATGCAGGCGGATTTTTTAAACGCGTGGAAGAAGGAACCTGGATGGGACACGTTGTAGAACATGTTGCACTCGAATTACAAACCCTTGCCGGACTCGATACAGGATTCGGCAGAACCAGAAGCACAAATACACATGGCGTTTATAATGTGGTATATTCTTATCTCGAAGAAAAAACCGGTTTATATGCGGGACAAGTAGCTGTAGAATTTTGCCAGGCATTGGCAAGCGGAGCCGATTATGATATCACTCCCCATATTCAGCGCATGAAAGAAATTCGTGAGCAGGAACGTTTAGGGCCATCAACAGGAAGTATTGTTGAGGAAGCTATTAAACGTGATATTCCTTACATCCGTTTAAATCGCCGTTCTTTAGTGCAATTAGGTTGGGGAATTAATCAGCGCAGAATTCAGGCAACTATTGCGAGTACTACTTCAAATATTGCTGTAGAAATTGCCTGCGATAAAGAAGAAACAAAAAATTTATTAGGTCAGTTAAATATTCCTACACCACGCGGTGGTTCTGCTTATGATACTGATGATTTGGAAGCGATTGTGCGCAGAATAGGCTATCCGATTGTAATAAAACCTATTGATGGTAATCATGGTCGCGGTTCAACCATGAATATTAAAAATTGGGATGAAGCAGTTGCTGCATTAAAAAAAGCAAAAGAAATTTCACGCTGGAGTATTGTTGAACGTTATGTGGAAGGATATGATTTCAGATTACTGGTTGTAAATTATAAATTCGTTTCTGCGGCATTAAGAAAACCTGCTGCGGTAATGGGTGATGGACAACATACCATTAAAGAATTAATTGATCATGTAAATAGTGATCCGCGTCGCGGGTACGGACATGAAAATGTATTGACATCAATTAAATTAGATGATCATACATTACGTTTATTAGAAAAATTAGGTATGGATGAAAATTCCGTTCCGAGAAATGGTGAAGAAATATTTTTAAAATCGACTGCGAATTTATCTACGGGTGGAACTGCAACAGATGTAACAGATTATATTCATCCATATAATATTTTTACTGCAGAAAGAATTGCTCGTGTAATCGGATTAGATATTTGTGGTATTGATATAATGAGTAAAGACCTTTCAGTACCAATGACCGAAAACGGTGGTGTGGTGCTGGAAGTAAATGCTGCTCCGGGTTTCCGCATGCACCTTGCACCGAGTGAAGGTATTGGTCGCAACGTTGCTGAACCGGTTGTAGATATGTTATTTCCTGCAGGTTCAAAAGGCAGAATTCCGATTGTTGCGGTTACCGGTACAAATGGTAAAACAACTACTACACGATTAAATGCTCACATTGCAAAAACAATGGGATATAAAGTTGGATTTACAACCAGCGATGGTATTTATATCCAAAACAGAATGATGGAAAAAGGTGATTGCACCGGACCTGTCTCTGCGAAATTTGTGTTGATGGATCCAACAATTGATTATGCTGTTTTAGAATGTGCACGCGGTGGATTATTAAAAGCAGGTTTAGCATTTGATAAATGTGATATTTCAATTGTTACAAACGTAACTGCAGACCATATCGGACTAAAGGATATTGATTCGGTTGAAGAAATGGCGAAGGTAAAATCTGTTGTGCCTGAAACTACACGTAAAGAAGGATATGCCATTTTAAATGCAGATGATGATTTGGTATTTGATATGCGCAAAAATCTGGAATGTAATATTGTATTGTTTAGTATGGACGAAAATAATCCGCGCATAAAAGCACATTGTGAGCGCGGTGGTGTAGCTGCAGTGTTGGAAGATGGATGGGTAAGTATTATTAAAGGCACCTGGAAAATACGCGTAGAAAAAGTGGTAAATATTCCACTTACATTAGGCGGTAAAGCTGCGTTTATGATTCAAAATATTTTGCCTTGTATAGCAGCAGCATTTGTGCAGAATTTTAAAATTGAAGATTTAAAACTCGCATTAAATACATTTATTCCTTCACCTGCCATGACACCGGGAAGAATGAACGTTTTTAAATTCAAACATTTTGAAATGCTGGTAGACTTTGCGCATAACCCTGATGGCTTCCAGGCAATTAGTAATTATTTGGCAAAAATAGAAATGCATCCAAAGGTTGGTGTAATCGCAGCCGCCGGCGATCGTCGCGATGAAGATATTCGAGAATTAGGTCGTATTGCAGGTAGAACATTTGATGAAATTATTATTCGTCAGGACAAAAATCTGCGCGGTCGCACCGATGAAGAAATAATGAATTTATTGAAAGAAGGTATTTTCGAAATGAATCCCAACATGCCGGTAATATGTATCAACCCTGAAGCCGATTCGATTAAATATTGTATCGAAAACGCAAAAAAAGGTTCGCATATCACAGTATGTTCCGACGTAATTGCCGAAGCCCTCGATTTAATTATGCAATACAAAGAGCGCGATGATCAATTTGAATTTCACAGAGAGGATATTCCGAATGTGCATTAATTCAAATAAATAATAATTTGGGCGTGCCCCTAAAGCGAACGACCATTTGTTGCCAAACAAATGGTCGTTCTGCTTTAGGGTCGGGCTATGCGCTGCAACCCCTTTTCCGAGGCGGACAAAGGGGGTTTCCGCTACTATCCCTCACGCGATGCCTTCGACTATATAATATCCATGTGCAATCCGGATTATATTGTAGTTACCTGATTGACGTCCTAGCAGGGTGCTTACACCCAAAAAAATAAATAAACCGTGAAACACTGCATCTTTTAGAATTCGAAAATTAGACGGATAATTTATACGCAATCATTTAAATTTCTATTTACAATTGTTCGTAGTGTTGTGCCGGAATAACTATTTTTTTTGAGTCAAGACC
>DAORKJ010000091.1:0-14780 GCA_035439505.1 Chitinophagales bacterium | reverse complement strand
CGCCCTTCACTCCAGTTTCCATCGGTCGGCACCAACCACCATCCGGAATGTCGGTATTGGAAGATAAAATAAAGAGTTACAGGTATACATGCTATAATGTAATATAAAACATTGATTGTCAGTTGTTTAAATGTGTATTTGTGATAAAACCAATCATATAAAAACAAAATTACCACCAGCATAAATCCACGTAAACTGCTCATAGTCAGCAAGATACAAGTTATAATTAGTAGTATTTTTTTCCTGCTATGAATAACATTTATTCCCCATAAAAACACAGCAGTCAAAAACACATCAATACTCATAGCAGCCATTTGGGCGAGAAATACCGGGTTAGCCAATAGTAATATGAGGGCTAATGAACGCATGCGAGGTTCTGCCATTTGTTTAGTCAGCCGCGCATATTGGGCAATTAATACTAACGAAAAAATGAGGGTTAGCAGATGTGAAATCAGTAAACTTTTGCCAAAAACCGTCCAACTTAATGCGGTTAATAAGGCATAAAATGGAGGATGGCCTGTAGCATGTCCTTCAGGCAACCAAATGGATTGAAAGCCGATGTTATAGTAGTCACTCGCCGGGATACTGATCAACGTCACATGGTCCCCAAAGAAGGGTAAACCCAGCAAACTGGCATTAAACATACAAATGAACAAAATAGCCGCCCGAATTACTGTTTCCGGAGAGGTAAGTAATTGCTTGAGTGAAAATCGGTCTTTTTGCTCGTTAATTTTCAAGTTGTAGGGTGAAATAGTGACAAGTTGACAGTATATTAAGTAATTTTGCACCAAACTTAAGGAGAAATGTACGATAATAATCCAACATTGGAAGGATTAGCGCTAAATAAACCACTCGAAGAGTTCCGTCAGGGGGAAGCTTTGGGATTGGAAAATATGGAGCAGACCGCAACCGGAAAGAAATTTTATATTGAAAGTTATGGCTGCCAAATGAATTTCAGCGACAGCGAAATTGTGGCTAGTATCTTATTTGAAAGTGGGTTTGGGCTGACTAAAAATTTTGAAGAAGCAGATTTAATTCTGTTAAACACCTGCGCAATTCGCGATAATGCTGAGCAGCGTGTCCGCAATCGCCTCAAAGAACTCAAAATTGTCAAAAAAAATAAGCCTGATGCCTTAATAGGTATGCTTGGCTGTATGGCAGAGCGTTTGAAAACGGATTTATTAGAAGAAGAAAAGTTGTTAGATATCGTATGTGGTCCTGATGCATACCGTGATTTACCAAAATTAGTTGGTACAGCAGATGAAGGTCAAAAAGCAGTTAACGTATTACTGAGTCGAGAAGAAACTTATAGCGATATTAACCCGCTTCGCCTTGATTCAAACGGAGTTACAGCCTTTATTTCCATTATGCGAGGCTGCGATAACATGTGTTCGTTTTGTGTGGTTCCATTTACGCGCGGACGTGAGCGCAGCCGTAATGCAATGTCTATTGTTGCTGAAGCACGCGAATTATATGAACGCGGATATAAAGAAGTTACCCTGTTAGGTCAAAATGTAGATTCATACAAGTGGGAAAATCCGGAAACAATGGCTGTAACCAATTTTGCTCAATTATTAGCAATGGTTGCAGATGTTGCTCCTGAATTACGTGTGCGCTTCTCAACATCTCATCCAAAAGATATTACTGATGAAGTGCTGTATACTATGGCCAAATATGATAATATCTGCAATTATATTCATCTTCCTGTTCAATCAGGTAACTCACGCATTTTGGATTTAATGAACAGAACATACGACAGGGCCTGGTATTTGGACCGCATTGCTGCCATTCGCCGAATAGTGCCGGATTGTGGTTTGTCTACAGATGTTATTACCGGTTTTTGTTCTGAAACTGAAGAGGAACATCAGGAAACATTGAGTTTGATGGAATTGGTGCAATACGACATGGCTTACATGTTCTTTTATAGCGAACGCCCGGGAACACTTGCAGCCAGAAAATATCCGGATGATATTCCGCACGATGTGAAAATCCGCAGGTTAAATGAAATTATTACCCTGCAAACAAAACATTCGGCTAAACGCAACCAGGATGATATTGGTAAAACATTTAAAATATTAGTAGAAAAACCATCTAAACGTTCAGACAAAGATATGTGTGGCAGAAATGACCAAAATAAAATGGTGGTTTTCCCTGCTGAAAATATTCACCCGGGTGATTACGTCCATGTAAAAATAACAAGCGCAACATCTGCAACGTTAATTGGAGTAATGGTTTAATGTGAAAAAGAAAGGAAATGGCTGACGAAATTCAATCGATAAAACAACGTTTTGGTATTATAGGCAATGCCCCTGAACTTAATTATGCATTAAGCATTGCATCACGAGTAGCACCTACTAATTTAACTGTATTAATTACCGGTGAAAGTGGGGTAGGGAAAGAAATATTTTCTCAGATTATTCATCAATTTTCTACACGCAAACACGGTCCCTTTATTGCCGTTAACTGTGGTGCAATTCCCGAAGGAACAATCGACTCCGAATTATTCGGTCATGTTAAAGGCTCATTTACGAATGCACTCGACGATAGAAAAGGATATTTTGAAACCGTAACCGGTGGAACCATTTTTTTAGATGAAGTTGGTGAATTACCACTTGGCACTCAGGCAAGATTATTACGCGTTTTAGAAAGTGGTGAATTTATTCGTGTGGGTTCTTCAAAAACACAAAAAACAGATGTGCGTGTTGTTGCTGCAACCAATGTTGATTTGCATAAATTAATTAGTGAAGGAAAATTTCGCGAGGATTTATTTTATCGTTTAAATACAGTGCCAATAACAGTTCCGTCGCTGCGTGAACGCAAGGATGATATATTTTTATTATTCCGAAAATTCACTTCTGATTTTTCAGAAAAATATCGCACACCATCAATAATTTTGGATGCAGAAGCAGTTGAATTATTAAAAAATTATACCTGGCCGGGTAATATTCGTGAATTGAAAAATATTGCGGAACAAGTTTCCGTTTTAAGTACCGATAAACAAGTAACCGCTGAAGATTTATTACATTTTATTCCACATACTCGTCAGCAAACTTTACCTATGATTACCGGTGGTAAAAATGGTAGTGAAATAAGCGAACGTGAATTATTATATAAGGTACTGTTTGACATGAAAAAAGATTTAAATGACCTCAAACAGTTTGTATTACATATGGCAGAAGCCAATCAGTTAAAAACTGACGCAGCTGTCGGCTCTGAATTTTTCGAAAGTCCGCATAACGATTTGCAAACAATAATTCCTCAAATGAGCACTGAGTTACATGCCAAACAACCGGTTGTAATTAATCACAGTGGAACACATGCGCATGAATTAGTAGAAGAATCGTTGTCGCTCATTGATAAAGAAAAAGAATTAATTACCAAAGCACTCAATAAACACAAAGGAAAAAGAAAAGACGCTGCCCTCGATTTAGGTATTTCGGAACGAACATTGTATAGAAAAATAAAAGAATACAATCTTGATGAATAATTCGATTTTGACAAAATTGGGTGCTGTTGTTGTGTTTTTCACTTTGATTTCCGCAACTTGTAATGTGTCGTTGAGCGGGGCAAAAATTCCTATTGATGTAAAATCAATCACTATCAATTATTTCCCTAATCAGGCAGCATTGGTAGCACCATCACTTAGTCAAACGTTTACCGAAGCGCTAAAAGACAAATTTTTACGCGAATCTGATTTATCTTTAACCGAAAATGGTGGCGATTGGGAACTGAGTGGAGCAGTGGTGAAATACGAAAGTACACCAATTTCTCCGACAGGCAACGAAACAACTGCGCTTAACCGTTTGAGTATTACTATAAAAGTGGATTTTATCAGCAGAAAAAACGAAACCGAAAACTGGAATCAAACGTTTATGCGCTACGAAGATTATGAAAGCACTAAAACACTTTCACAGGTTGAGGGGGATTTATTGCCAAAATTATCAGAACAAATTGCCGACGATATATATCAAAAATTAACACAAAACTGGTAATGTTTCAGGAAGAGTTCAATAGTATCATCAACGATCCGGGAAATATCATGGATATAGCGCTGGCCGATGTTAAAGGCATTAGCGAAAGGTATCCTTATTGCCAGGCTGCTCAGGTAATTTATGCTAAAAAATTGCGGGAATTAAATTCACCTTTATTTGAGCAGCAGTTAAAAAAAGCGGCTGTTGCAGTTTATGACAGAAATGCTCTTTTTCAATACATCGAAAGAAGCGTAACTCCTCAGGTTGCCGTATCACAGCCAATGCATAAGGAACAAACAGTTAGCGAAACACTTGCAGATACAAGCAATTTTGTTGAAGAAACTATTGCCATTGCTAATAATAATGCAGTTACTGAACACCCTGTAATTCCGCAACCTGATGAAATTCAACCTGAAATTATTATCACTCAAACAACAGAAACTGTTGAAACAATTGAATTGCCAATAGAGGACGCTTTTGAAGAGCCGGTTGAAGAAGTTGCTTTGTCGCAGTCAATTGAGGTTATTGACCAGATACAACAACCGGTTGAAGATGTGAATGTAGTTGATGAAACTGAACAAATACTTACCAATATTCTGGAATCAACTCCTGAATTGATGGTTCCTGAGTTACCCGAAGAAACAATGGCCAATCAGGATGAGCCTGAAATTGAGTTACCGCAAGAGGAAATCCTTATACCTGATGAAACATTACTAACTGACGAATTTGTTGAACAAATAATAAGTGGCGAAATAACTGATGAAGTTATGGAGCCGAGTGAAGAAGACTTTATGGATGAAAGTAGTGAAGAATTGATTTTTGATTTGCCCGGTTACGATATAGAACGTGAACTTGGAACGCTGGCAGAAGATGAAATGATTAAAATTCAGATTCAAAAACCGGTAGAAGAGCAGGTAAATGAAGAAGCTTTTGAAGATTCTTTTATCGGTTGGTTAAATCGTTTAGGTGGTCCAACTAAGGGTAAATTGGTAGAAATGAAAGCCGCCAATTTGCCGATTAAAAAATATATGCAAGCCTCACCCGTAGCCGGAGTTTCGGAAGAAAAGTCCCGACAGGTAAAGGTTGTAGACGAAATTATTGCAGGTGAATTGGCCCGTAAAAGTCTCCAAGCCGACGACCATCTGGTAACGGAAACGTATGCCAGAATACTCACTATGCAGGGCAAATACAACAAGGCAGTGGACATGTATATGAAATTAAGTTTGCTAAAACCCCAAAAAAGCGATTATTTTGCAGCCTTAATTGATCAGATAAAAAAACGAATCAAATAATATGTTATTTACCATTATCATAATTATCGCCATTATTGCAGCAGTTTTACTGGGCTTAGTAGTTTTAATCCAAAACCCAAAAGGGGGAGGTTTGAGCGGAACATTTGGCGGTGCAGCTAATCAAATTTTTGGTTACAAACGCACAACCGATGACATTGAACGTATTACTTGGGGTTTAGTAATCATCGTTTTTACCCTTTGTTTATCAGCGGCAGCTTTAAAACCTACTGAAACTGTAACCAATCAAGGCGGTATTAAACCTGAAGCTAATCGCCCTGCATCAACTGTTGGAACTATCCCACAAGCAGAAGATCCCGCAGCGCAGCCAATTGATGGCGGCGAACAACCTGCAGATGGTGAAGCTGAATAATAATTAAAGCAAAACATTTTAAGGCTGGTGCTTATTTAGTACCAGCTTTTTTTTACCCCTGCAGCGGTAGGAAATCTATTGTGGTTGGATTCAAAAATGGAATGTTCGATATTAATTAAGTCGTAAAATTGTCATCTTCCATAACCTAAAAACACGAACCGACCCTTATTTGTTATTTTTATTTCGAAATGAAATCTCTGATTAACTTTAAGTTTATTGCATCAGGTGTCCTGTTACTGCTGCAATTCAATCTGCTCAAAGCACAGGCAATTTCTAAATCGGCTTTATTTATTGGCAATAGTTATGTCTATACCAATGACTTACCTGCACAAATTAAAAATATAGCCATATCCATGGGCGATGAGCTCATAACGGACAGTAATACACCCGGAGGTTATACATTCGAGTTACACAGCACCAATGCCACCACACTTAGCAAAATAGCCTTAGGGACCTGGGATTATGTGATCCTACAAGAGCAAAGCCAAATACCATCATTTCCAATTGGGCAAGTTGAAACTATTTGTTTTCCTTATGCCACCATACTCGATGATTTAATTCACGAAGCCAATAGCTGCGCTGAAACTGTATTTTTTATGACATGGGGTAGGAAAGAAGGCGATGCCGGTAACTGCCCAACCTGGCCTCCTGTATGCACCTATGAAGGCATGGATAGTTTGCTCAACCTGCGATATCGGATGATGGCAGAGGATAATGATGCTCTTTTATCACCTGTGGGACAGGTTTGGTATTTTATCAGGGACCTGTATCCCGAAATTGAGTTATACAATCCGGACTTTAGTCATCCTTCGGTAAATGGCACTTTTGCGGCAGCACTGACTTTTTACACTATTTTATTTCAAAAAAATCCATTGGATATTACGTATAATGGAAGTGTAACTCCTGATAATGCCATGCATATGCGTGAAGTGGTTAAATCTGTAGTATATGATAGTTTAGCTGTTTGGCATGTTGGGGAATACAATCCGCAAGCAGCGTTTAGTTTTGAGCATTTAGGTAATGCGGTATATCAATTCAGTAATCTATCATTAAATGCCGAGAATTATTTTTGGGATTTTGGTGATGGAACAACTTCAACAGAAATTAATCCAATACATACTTATACTGCTGCCGGAAATTATCCGGTAAAATTGTTAGCAAATAAATGTGCAAATAGCGATTCAATAACCACTGTATTAATAGTAGAAAATGTTGGGTTAATTCAAAACCATTATAACGTTGGTTTTACTATTTATCCAAATCCGGTTCAAAATAATAGTTTAATTTTTTCAGCTGAGGAACAAACATTTTCAACATATTGTATTTATAATAACGAAGGACAAATGATAATGAGTGGCGATTTATTCTTTTTGGAAAATGTAATTACCACTGAAAATTTGCCTGATGGCTTTTACCTATTTACTGCCCTTAAAGCAACTGGAGAAATGGTTTCAAAGCCTTTTACCGTGAGCAGATAATAAGCTTTATTCCTTTTTTTTATGTTTAGTTTCGTAGTCCTGGATTATTTTTTCCAAGGTTGGATTATTATCAGGCCGGTATTTATCTTTTAAATCGTATCCATAAGCTTTACTCAAACTGTTCCACCAAAAAGCGGAACTGCCGCTCTTATGTTCTTTCAAGATATTATACATCGATTCATTGGTATTGCGCTCAATAATGTCTATTAAAACTTCGCCCTGCGACCTGGTGAATGTTTTTAGTTTGTCTTCAAATGTACTGCGCAATTTTTCTTCTAATTCCTTTTTGTATTCTTTTTCATCTTTACGCTTTTCGAATTTCAACTGATTTAATTGTTGAATATACATAACTGCGGAATCTGCATACGGATATACTTTAATTACTATGTTTTCGTATTTCGTATAATTATAATTTTTGAGCGGACGAGCAGTAACATAAAAGGAATCTAACTGCATGTAATACACGGTATCTACATCTTCCCCTTTAAAGGGATTTCCAATCTGGCTAAAAGCAATTTGCCAGCTACAAATACAAAGTGATACCGCAATTAATATTTTCATAAACAGGTTTATACAAATAATGTGCTAATTCACTAACGACTTACAGGTTTAATATCCTTCGTGTATGTTTGCATTGTTGCCGTAGTGTGTTTTATAGCCTTTTCGACTTCATCGGTGTAGTAGTTTTGAACAAATTCCGGCAAAAGCGTATCATTGGCCTGAAGTGCAGGAAATACCATATGTAATTTTTTAGCTTCGTTTTTCCCCTTGTAAACCCAAGTTGGTAAATAGTCAACCGAAGTGAGCTTAATTTTATTGGTAATGGTATTTTTTTCCAAATGCATATTAAAAATTACGCCCTCATCGGTGTATTCATCCTGTTGGTTGCTGATGAAATTCCCCATACTATATGCCACAAAACCGGTGTCCAGCGTGCTATTTACACCTTTGAAAAATGCAGCAGGTTGCAAAACATGGGGGTGACTGCCTAATACTAAATCGGCACCGCATTGAACGGCATGGTCTACAAAGTTTTTTTGATAGGTACTTGGTAATCGTTGGTACTCTTCACCAAAGTGATAAAACACTACCACCAATTCAGCTCCTTTGGTTCTACTCAGCTGAATGTCGCTTTTTATAAGAGCCGAGTCACATAAGTTTACCAACCATGGTTTTCCCTCAGCCAGCGGGTTGCCGTTAGTAGAGTAGGTGTACGCTAAAATAGCCACTTTTACGCCCTTAACCTCAACAATCCTCATGGAATCCCTGTCTTTTTGTGAGGTGTATGTGCCCGATGTTGGTAACCCCAAATCATTTAACACATTCAGGGTGCGAAATATGCCCTTTTCACCGGTATCGTTGCTGTGATTATTGGCAGTAATGATAAAGTCGAAACCAATGTTTTTTAACGCTATTGCGTAGTCATCCGGGGTATTAAAATAGGGGTAACCTGAATAAGCTTGTTTATTGCCGGCTAAGGTTGTTTCTAAATTCCCCATCAACAAATCCGGTTTTTGTAACCAAGGTAAAATGTATTCAAAGCAAGGTTCAAAATGAAAAGAATCTTCTGCAACCTTTGCATAATTAAATTGCGTACTATGGCACATTAAATCGCCTACTGACGATATTGTGAATTGAATGAGCGTGTCGCTATTAGGAATTGTGTCGTGCGTTTGAGCGGCGGCGGTACCGGAGCTTTCACAGGATAATTGCATACCTAAACATGGCAAAATTGCCAAAAGAAATCCTATCCTAACCATATTTTTATTTAAACACAAAAATAGGGTGTTGGTCAATCTTTTTTCTTTTTATTTGAAACAAAAAACGACATCACACCTCCGACAATCAATACAACAAAAACAATTGAAACAATGTAAAATTGAGTCATGTCTCCATTGCTATGACTTTGAGATTTCAGGGTTAGATTGGCTAAAAACAAAGTACAAAACAACAAGGTAAGTTTTGCGGGACGGATGGCTTGTTTTAACAGCATAAATTAGGTTTGTGTTTCTAAGGTAATCAATTTAACCACAAAACGCAATATACCCATGTGAATATTGTTCTGAATTGTAAGAAAACAGTCATAACATAAAAAAAACCCGCACAAGGCGGGTTTCTGATATACATATAATCATGACGATTATACTACTTCAAAAGTATGCATTAAACCTGAATCGGAATGTTCAAGATTGGTACAAACTACGTTGTATTTGCCTGCACCAACTGTAAATGGAACTATACAGGTTACTTTTTCACCAGGTAACATCAATACAGTGTCTTTCCAGCCGCGTTCCCACAATTTAGTGTTGCCACGTCCGCCTTCACGAGTAAGAATTTGGAATTGAACACCATAAATATGCATAGCGCGAGGTTCTTTACCTTCTGAGTTGTCAAATACCCATTTTTCAGTTGTTCCTGCAGTTACAGTGTAATTTACGGTGCCTGCATCATATGTTTCACCACTGATCACATGCATTGAGTCTGTATTACTGCTGGCTTCATCCTGACTAATATTACCATTGCTGATATTGAGGTTTCTGGTTTCACCGGTAACGTCGGCCTCTGTTAATTCAACTAAATCTGAAAGTGAGTCAGGAATTGTGTATCCTTCAGCTTCATTAGTATCTACAACAAATTTCATTACATCGAAACCAACTGAACCCTGATAATCACCACCACCTGAAAATACTTTAGAACTCATCATTACTTCAGTGCCTACAGCAATTGATGTAAAGTCAACTAAAGTATCAACACGTTCACCAGGAGCTAATAAAACGGCATTAATTGCGCCACCGGTATTTTTCACTAAACCACAGTCACCACCTATAACGGTAAACGGAATTTCCAATCCAGTAGTTAAGTCGGTCAAACCTAAATTATAAATTCGGGCAGTGCTTGCATTTGCAATACGCAATCTGTGTATACGCGTAGAGATGTTTTTGAACGGACCATGAACACCATTTACTAAAATGGTTTCTCCGAAATAACCTGCCATTTGTTCGCCGGGGTTAGGGCCATAAAACATCATGTTGTCTTCATTAAAACGTTTGTCCTGAATAACAATAGTAGTTTCACGATTTTCCCCTGAAGGCAAATTAAGTGCAGTTTCTTCGCTATCTTCAACTAAAAATAACCCACCTAAACCTAGGTTCATTTGTTTACCCGCATTTTTTTGATAATGTGGATGATACATATATAAACCTGCGCGGTTATTTACTGTGAAATTATAAGTTTTACTGCCACCGTTAGATATTGCATCTTCAACATTGTCTGAATTTCCAGCGTCAACAGTTAACCCTCTAAAATGTAAATTGGTAGTTTCATTAACATTATTAGTAAGCGTAATACTTACCGGATTTCCTTTTTGAATTTTTAAAGTTGGTCCCCAAACAGAATCGGAATAACCAAAACAGAAAGTATCTGTGATACCGATCAGGTTAGCTAAATTTTTATTGGCTACTAAAGAAGCACTAGATGCTGAATTGATTGGTAAGGTATTAAAAGGGGTGGTAAAAGGTGGCGCGGGAACGTCAACTCCGCCAACACTGAAAAAAATTGGAACTACTGGGTCAGTTCCACAGCTGGCGAGGAAAGCAGCCGGTGTTACCGCTACGGCTGTTGTACCCGCAAGCGTGTTTCTTAAAAATGATCTTCTGTTCATCTTCTGTCGTTATTTTTTGGTTAAACTTATCAGATTAATGTTTTGTGTGTGCATTTTTTAGAGATAGCAAAAATTTATCAGATAGGATGTTCTTTTAGGTTTAAACTTTAAAAACTTGGCTGTTGTTATTGTTTCACAAAACTTGGGGCTAAGATAATATTTTATTTGAATGTTAAAAGTTTTTTGAAATGTATATAAATAATTTCTTACTTCCACTCCCAACTTGGAATCATTCCACGTAGTCCCATGTCGGTAACCGCTTCTGTATTCTCGGGGTTTGTCGCATCTATATCCCATTGACCATTGCCATTTGTATCCACCCATTCGAAACTCTGGTTATTTGAAAATGATAGGCTGATATATAACTCTCCTGTTTCATCGCCATTAATTACTAAAGGTTCGGTAAATGCTCCCGTTATTACACAAGAGCCTGCCGGCACCGGTGAGGTTGCATCAATGGGATTAACAACAGTAGTTGCACCTGCCGGAGCCTGCCCGGTATATATTGCATTGTAATCGGCTAAACCATCAGTAAATAAAGTCTCAAAGCCCCAAAAGCCCTGTGCTTTATTTGCGTTAATAGTTGTAGTAAGATTTTCTATTTTCAGGTCGCCAATATAGGTCCTATATCCTATAAAAGATGCAACAGTTCCTCGTTGATTTGGTAAATTACCAATAATAGGAACATTATTAAGGTTGTAATCAACTGTGTATTGCTGGTATGCCACCGAAACACGCGCATATAAGTATGTTCCTGGTTGTAAACGTTCAAGATTTACCTTTAAAAAATCTGTATTTTCATTGGCTAATAATGAAGAATCAAAATTTATTGCACTTTCACCACCTGCATCCGTTTCGGGTGCCATATACAAAATTGTGCCGTCTTTAAATGGAGTAAATGCATCTTGAGATAGTTCTATATAGTGAACACTCATCAAAGAAAATTCAGGAGTTTGTGCAGCATGGCCAACCGGTATAGTAGCAGGATTGCCAAAGTTATCTAAACGCTCCTGCGTTTCATCAAAAACAAAACTGAAATGCATATCGCTGAACGTTCTAACATCTTTATTGCAAGACGATAATGTGATAGCAGCTATAAATAAAGCTACTAAACAAAAATAGGAGGTGCTTTTTATCATATTTACAATAGGTAAAGATAAGGCAAGTAAAACAACTTTAGGAATTAACAAAGGGAATTATTTCATCCACTTTCTGAGCATGATTGGCAATAAATACACATCAGGCCAAACTGCTGAAAAAAGTGTAATCCCTGTCAATAATCCAATGTTAAATGTTGCAGCAGTTGGTGATAACATTAAAATTGAAAAACCGAAAAATAATATTACTGACATAATAAACACGGCTTTGCCGGTTTCCTCAAAAGTGTTTCGGATTGCCGTTTCAACATCGTGACCTTTCAATCGTTCGATTCTGAATTTCGATAAAAAATGGATGGTATCGTCTACTGCAATTCCATACGAAATACCAAAAATTATTGAAGTTGGGGCATCTAATTCTATCTTTAATAATCCCATAATTCCGGCACAAACTGCTAATGGCAAAATATTGGGAATAATACTAATCAAAACCATTTTCCAATCCCGAAACATAAACGCCATCACAATACCTATACATAAAAATGCCAATAACACACCACTGATGATATTACGCCGTAAATATTGTGTGTTTTTATCAAAAATAATTCCGGTTCCTGTTATGGTAAATTGTACTTTGTCCTGATTGGGCAACTTATTAATAAATTGTTGGATATCATTTTGCACCGCACGAATACTATCTGTGCCTGCATCACTCAATGTGGCGCTAATCCGCCCATACCGCTTATCCTCCGATAACAATAAATGCATTTGGGAAGACTTGATCCGGCTTAAATCGCGATTGTACTGTTGCAAAACCATTGTGTCTTCCGGTAATTGATAAGCAACAGGATTATCCCCATTATAGGCTCGATGCATACTTTTGTATATCATTGTTATACTTTGTACACCGTTGATAATATCATATTGTTTCGCGTACTGTTCAACTTGTTCAATAGTTTGCAACACTACCGGGTCGGTTATCTTATATCCGTTTTGTGCAACAGCTGCAATTTCGAAAGGACGGAAACCATTAAAGTGTGTTTCGAAAAAATTAAAATCAGTGGTGACACGTTCGTTTTTTGGCATACCTGCTTCCAGATGTATGTCGGTACTGATTTGTGTAATACCATAAGTAAAAATCAATAATATACAACCACTAATTAATAAAATTCTACGGGGATAATTTTTACCTGAAAGATAAACGTAATGTAAAAAATTATACCATTTTTTATTTTCACCGGATGCATTATTGTCTAATTGTGCTAGTGAAAATAATTTCAGCACAGGGCTTATAAAAAACAATACAACAAAATATACAATTAACACACCAAGTGCAGATAGTATACCAAAAAATTTAATAGGAGGTACATTAGAAGTTAACATGGTAGCGAAGCCAATTGCTGAAGTAACAGCGGTTAAAAATGTAGCAAATCCAATGTCCTTTAAAGTGCGATATAATGCAATATTTTTATTCGCATTTTTTCTTAACTCAACGATGTATTTACCAATAAAATGTACGGCATCAGAAATCCCGATTATAATAATTACAATAGGAAATAATGTGCTCATCACATTCTGCTCAATCCCTGATGCGCCTAGTATTCCGGTGAATACTATTAGTGCAATTCCAACCGTAAGCATAGCAATAAAAACACACCACCATTTTCGAAACATAAGATAGGTGACAAATCCAACCAATAAAAAACTCAGTAATGCATATAAGGTAAATTCTTTTTGTTGAATACGAATTAATTCCACCTGAAAATTAGCTTTACCTAATAAATGAAAATCTTCAACTTGTAAATCAGCCATGATGTTTTTTACACCCGCAATTAAATGTTCAGATTGAATTTGCGAAAGCGTATCAGGAGTTTTAATTAATACAACTGTAGTGGTAAAATCCTGGGAAATTAATTTTCCGTTTACCCGTTCATCTAACTTTAATCGTGTACTGTCTTCAGCATAACGTGAAGAGTCTTGAATATGTACCGCAGGGTAATCTACAAAACCAAAAGGTGTTTTTAAATAATAATTATAGTTAGTAATTGAAAAAACTTTTTCAGCTGACTCGAGTCTTTGCGTTTGTTGTGTAATACTATCCAACTTGGCTAAAAAATTGGCATCAAAAACACCGGCCTCGGGTTGAAGTCCTATGAGTAAAAAATTATCATCGTGTTCAAATTTATCTCGAAACAAATAATAAAAATCCAACTCTTTATCACCTTTTGGAAAGAAATCTTCATAATCGTAAGAAAAGGTTAATTGAAAACTAAAGTAAATGGCTGCTGTAGTTAAAATACTAAAAATGCCAATAGCAATTTTTGGTGACATCCCCGCTACCCACTTCCAAATGTTAAATTTCATATTCGCATTTTTTCGGCTGCAATTTCTGCTTGTTGAATTTATCAGACACTTTACTCATGTTGAAATCCACTCAAAATGTCGCCGCTTTCTTTAAAAAACTTACTTTTTACAATAAACTGACATTTACAGTTACTCGCTGTTATTCAACCATATACGTAAGTTTTTAGGCTTTGTAGCATAACAAATGCAAATAAAGCGGTTATTGTTCATAAGTGACAGGGTGAAATTTGCATTTTTACTACTCATGTCCTACCTTTATAAAGATTTTTTTTAACCAATTAAATATATACGAAACATGTTTATGAAGCAATTATTACAAAAGCTGCTGTTTTCACTCCTCCTTGTTTCGGCTGTATCTCTTACCGGTTGGTCTCAATCTCCGGTTAGCGGGAAAGCTGTTATTTCTCAGGAATTAATTATCACCCTCGATGAAACTGCACCACTTTCAACACAATACGTGTTTTCTGTTGAAGGCTTAAACCTCAAGGATGCTGCTTCTGCAGAGTATTTCTTTTTGTTGTGTCATGATAACACAGCGCATTTTTCT
>DAORKJ010000090.1:0-14889 GCA_035439505.1 Chitinophagales bacterium | reverse complement strand
CGCAATCACCTGTTGTTAATGACCAACCTGATACAGGAGCTTCGCAAAATCCGAATGCTGCACCTTGACCATAACCATCGCCATCTGCATCAACATAATAATCTAAAAATACAACGCCACCATCATCATGAACACCTGAACAATCGTCGTCAATTCCATTACATATTTCAGTTTCACCGGGATTAATTGCATTGTTTGTATCATCGCAATCAGTATTATTTGCAACATATCCTTCTGAAGGAGAACATGCAGTTTCGTTTACATCATTATCACCATAACCATCACTATCTGAATCAGCATAATAAACAGATTGACCGGTTAAATCAACAAAAATATTATTAGTACCTGTACAACCATTTGCATCAGTAACAGTAACTGAATAAGTATCCGTTGTTAAAGAGGAAATATCTTGAGTAGTTGCTCCATTGGACCATGAATAAGTGTAATAATTAATTGTTGGCCCTGTTAAAGTAACAGTCAAATCATCTACTGCTAAACCATGATCAGAGGAAGTATTATCTGGATCATTCCAACGTAACCAAATCGTTTCACCCGGTAAAATTGATACCGAAAACGTTTGATTAAAGCTAATTCTATTTGCAGGTAAATTCCCGTCTAAGGCTCCTGCTGTGCCGCATGAAACTACAGGACCAGTAAAGTCTAATGAATTAACATCAGTCCAAGTGCCGGTTGTTATAGAAGCTGCATTTTTTTGATATGCAAAATCTAAAGTATTTGCAACAGCTCCTGATCCACCACATCTCCATTGTTCTCCAGTATAAGAAACCGTAACTGAAGACACTGTTTCGCCAGTGGTATTGGTAATTTGAATTGCATATAACACAGGATTAGCAGAGCCTGAGCCTAATGAACCAAGTGCTCGGTCAGCAGGAACTGCCGCTGAACCATAGCTATGTAATCCACCCGTTGTGTTAGTACCAGTGTTTGGGAAATAAACAATCCTATTTGAATACCAATTAGTTAATGTAGAATTATCTGACCATGAAGGACTACCAGTACTTGCTAATGTATTAAAGTTTTGGGTATATGTTTGAGTTATTGTGGTAGTAAAAGGAGTTCCACCGCTCACTGTTAAATCGATACTTCCATTATTACTTCCACCAACACAAGTTGCATCAACATGCGATTCGTTTACGGTAATTACAGGGCAATTTACAGTAAATGTTGCCTGATAATTGGCACCACCATTACTTGAGTAATGTGTTCCTGTTCCGCAGCCTGCGTAGTCGGCAGTGCTATAAACTTCTAAAGTATAACTACCGGCAGGAAGGCCTGTAAGCACGTTAGTTGAGCCGGAAAGTGTTTGCCATTTTTGGTCGTTGCCACCACAACCTGTTCCGAGGTTGCTGTTAAAGCTTAGACCAACATTTGTAAAAGAGCCTGAAGGGCTTCCCGACCACACGCGGTACCACAAATTACCATTGGTAATATCGCATGGTGAACATTTAAATGTTTTGTTTTCTCCACCGGCAATTACCAGTGAATTTCCGGCACCTATTGTAAAGGTACCCAGGTTAGCGCCCTGTAGGTCGGTGTTTCCTGTAATGGCCTGCATATCGTAGAAAGTATTGCCTGCTCCGTTAATATTGAGTACTGCATAACTTTCATAAATACCACTTTGGCCAAATACGTTGCTGCTAACAAATAGCATCAACACCACAAGCGTTCGTAAACCTGCTTTGAGTGTAAATTTTAGGTTCATATAATATTTAGTTAATAAGTGAAATGGAAGACAAATTTGAGGAAAAAGGCAGATTATTTATAGGTATGTGGAAAAAAACTCTGCTAGGAGCAACTATTAGAATTTGCCCTTAAGCCGGCGATTGAATCAAATAAGGGTGGTAATTGATGTGTACACAGCCTTTCAGCCAAAAAGTGAGAGTTGTATTCAGATTTTTTCCATTCCATTTAATAGATTTTTAACAAATATTTAGCTTGAAACTCACAATTAAGTAGGTTTTGTGCCTGTTAGTCATTTCTATTTAACACGACCCTTTTTGTAAAACAGCAAAAAAGATGCATAAACCGTGCGCCAAAAGCGGCATTCCTTACCTAAAAACATTACCTTTGTAATGACAACACACCAACAACAGCGGCAGTAAATTATGCCAATTATTTTTCAGCTTTTAAAAACGCTGAGCCCATCTGAAACTGACCAGGTTAATGCCTTGCCATTTCAGGATCGTGAACGGGACGTATTGCAGGTAATGCTGCAAATGAACAACAGGATTTTTCCATCATCTACTGTTTGTAAAAGGTTAGGTATAACTACTTCACATCTGGATAAAATCAACTCAATTTTATTCAAAAAAGTGATTGAAGCCTTAGCAGGAAATAATATTTACCATCAAATTAATTATCTCGATCAAAAAAACGGATTGTGGAAGGCTGCTTTGCGCATATTAAAACATCATGAACACAAAGTAATAGCATTATCTACCGACAAAACCGAAAAGTTCGAATTTTATAAGTTTTATTTTGAGTGGTTATTGTTTAATACTGCAGTACAAAATATTGACGAGGAAATTAATCGTTTAAATGACGAAATCCTCAATAATTGTCCTCGTTCTACTTATAACGAAACACAACTGTGGCTGAAAATTTCCATTTTTAGGAAAGAAATTAATATTAGCACAACAAAGGCAGATTTTACTGACCCTGAAAAACAAAAAGCTTTATTTCTTAAACTCAATAATTTAATTAGTGAAGCTCAAGCTATAGATTCAGCCCATTGTTTATATAAAGCAAAATTATGCGGTGTATTTTTAAATAATTTATTACACAATTTTTCTCAAAGCAGAATTTATATCAGTAAAATAAACGACCTTTTTCTTGGTTACAAGGAGGCCTTTACGGAAACTGAAATCCTAACTGCCAAATGGCATTACGCACAAATTTTATTTTTCAGCAGCGAATTTGAAGAGGCTTTTAATATTTACCACAGTCTATACGGACGTATTAATAAAAATGAACCATTGCGGTGGTACATCTATATTGCTGAATATTTTCAAATTTGTCTGGTAGTTGAACGATACGATCTAGCAGAAGAAATATGTGATAATTATTTTGCTAAATTTTATAAAGACAGCAATGGCAATTTCTTTTTATCTGCCCTCATTCAGTGTGTGAAATTATTGATCCACACGAGCAAATTTGATGAGGCGAAATCAAAAATCGATGAATTACATCGCTTAACCACAAAAACATCTTCTTTACAGTTTCAATTTGCTTTACGAGAATTAACTGCTGCTTATCATTACTTAACCAAAGATTATAAAACAGCATTAACCCTTGCAGAAAAGAATTTGAAATTTATGCGTTCTAAAAAAATGCATGTGCTTATTCCTGAATATACTTATCATAGTCGCCTGATAAAAGTTATTATTAAAAACAAACAAAAAAACAGGCAATTTGACCCTGAAGAACAAGCGATGTTTGACGAAATGCAAAAAAGCACGTTGGCGCAATACGGCCACTTATTAAAACGGCTGATAGCAATATAAGACATAAAAAAAACGACTGCAATTTAATTACAGTCGTTTTTTTTAACTGTTATCAATTTAATTTATTATTCCACAACCATATTTGTTGTAAATATTTCACCATTTATATTCACTGCAACAACGTAAGCGCCATTAGACAAATTATTTACATTCAAATTGGCATTTAACGCTCCGTTTGTAACAGCATGATGTTCGCTATACATTACTTCTCCTAATACATTTAATATCATAATAGTTGCTGATGTATTAATGGAAGAAGTAGTTACATCAATAGTAACAACATTTGAAACCGGATTAGGATAGATAACCAATTTTTCATTTTGGATTTCCATAGCAACATCTTCACCTTGTTTACAAACATTAATAACTGTCACCATATTGGTTAATCTTGAGCAATCAAATTCATTTGTAACCAAACAAGTATAATTTCCAGTAGTTGCAGGTAAATAAATAAAATCGGTTGCGCCCGGAATTTCAATTGCATCGAGATACCATTGGTAAGTATATGCAACACCATAACTCGCTTTCAATTTTACGGTGCCCAAACATAAGTTTAATCCATTTGGTGTAGTAATATTAGCATTAGGATTTGGAGCAATATTTACTTCTACAAATTCACTTAAAACCGGGCAAGCTCCCGGTGCGGAAACTTCTACCTGATAATAGGCAGGTTTACTAGTAGTATAGTTAACATCTGTTGCACCTGTTATCAGGTTGCCATTTTTGAACCATTGATAAGTATAGCCATCTCCCGAATTTGCAGTTAAAGTAGTGCCAACATTTTTACATGTTGTAACAACTCCTGCAGGACTAATACTTGCAGTAACTGTAATTTCATCAATATTGCCATCACAGTTATCATCAACACCATTACAAATTTCATTCGCTGCAGGGTTAATGGCAACGTTACTATCATCACAATCTAAATTATCGAGCGAATATCCGGCGCCCGGGAAAGTGCAATAATTAGCTGCCAATCCGGCGCCATAAGTATCGCCATCTAAATCGTCGTAAACTGCTAAATAGGTTATACCGTCATCAGTAATTGTATTACAGTCGTCATCAATAAAATTACATATTTCTGTTGCTCCCGGATAAATGGTTGCGTCATTATCATTACAATCTACTGTAGATAAAAATGTATCGCCATCATTATCGGCATCTACATTAATATTATCAATGGCAAAACTTGGGCGTGAACCCGCTCCGGTCATATCGTGAGTTATCCAACGAATTTGAATTTCAGCTTGATTTTCGCAGGCAACAGGTAATACGATTGAGCGCGCTTGTAAATCTTGTGGGGTGGTAACGCCACTTGCAGTTTGTTGTGTGGTGCCACTTTGGTATTCAACACCGGTTATGGCAGTAAATGCGCCAGTGGTACCAATACGATACTGAAGTGTTGCTTCATTTAAACGGGTATTGGATGCACCATCATAAGGGTTGCGAATTACCATGATGTCGTAACTAAGGGTGATATTGTTATATCCTGTAGTATTCAACGCCAAAACCAAGCCAGGGTTGGTTGAACCGGATGCCAGCGTTCCAATTTTACCATTGTAATTGTGCACGCCGCCAGCATTACTCGAAGCAGACGAATTGGCTGTTAATGTATGGTCTGCAGTTGGTCCGCCGGTTATAACCACTGTAGTAGCAGCCGAGCTCACTTTCCAGCCTTGTAAGCCCATTGGGTAGGTGGTTGATGCATGTGTTAATCCGGAAAAATCTTCAAAATAAGGAATAGTTTGTGGGGTTGGGTTTGTTTGGGCAAAAACACCGGTAGCAAGGAACATAACACTTGCAGTAAACAAACTTTTTAGCGACAATAAGTAATTATTTTTCATTGGTTGGTTTTTAAACGAAGTGATAGGACGTAAAAATGACCATTATCCTGCACATCTAAAATAAAATAGAATTAACGTTATGTTAAAAAGTAAAAAGCCTGTAAAACCCTTTAAATTCAAGCACTTCAATACACTAAGCGCTTATAATTCCTTTTCTCGCTCCTGTATTACAACCCTAACAATTCAATTTGTTTATACACTTTTCAGTCAGATTCCGTTATTGTGAATAGTATCGCTTTTTAAAAGCGCTCTTTAGCTTAAATTTGCCCGTAAATATGTCGATAATAGTTGATCAGCTTACAAAGGTATACGGCGAGCAAACCGCGGTAAATCAAATATCATTTTCTGTGCAATCGGGTGAAATTGTCGGCTTTTTGGGGCCAAATGGTGCCGGAAAAAGCACAACCATGAAAATGCTGACCTGTTTTATTCCCCAAACCTCAGGAAAGGCCAGTGTTTGCGGGTTTGATACAGAAAAAAACAGTTTAGATGTTCGTCGTAATGTTGGGTACTTACCGGAGCACAATCCTTTGTATCCGGAAATGTATGTAAAGGAATATCTCGAATTTGCTGCCCGTTTAAACGGCATGAAAAACGCCGACAAACGTATTGAAGACATGATAGCCATGACCGGGCTCACCTTAGAACGCAGAAAAAAAATTGGTCAGCTATCAAAAGGATACCGTCAACGCGTTGGTTTGGCACAAGCGATGTTACACGACCCTAAAGTGTTGATTATGGATGAGCCAACTTCCGGTTTGGACCCTAATCAGTTAGCTGAAGTGAGAAGTCTGATTAAAAATATTGGCAAGGAAAAAACGGTAATTCTATCTACCCATATTATGCAGGAAGTGCAAGCTATTTGCAGCAGGGTAATTATCATCAACAAGGGTAAAATAGTTGCCGACGATTCGGTAGATGGCATACAGGCGCAACAAAAAGGCACCACTATTATTCAGGTGGAATTTAAAGAAGCCGTTAATCATCAATTATTAAAACAAATTGCAGGTGTCCGCAGCGTAAAAGGCGATACCAAGTTGGTGATTGAATATTATGGCGATGCCGATATCAGGGAATATTTATTCCGATTTGCAGTGGAAAATAAATACACATTATTAAACATGCATATCGAAAAACAAAATCTGGAAGATGTATTCCACGACTTAACCAAATAATTAAATCATTAGAATTAAAAATATTGTGTTTTGATAGCCATTTTTAGAAAAGAACTCAACGTATTTTTCAGCTCGCTGATTGGATATATTGCCATTACTATTTTTTTAATAGCCAATGGTTTATTCGCATGGGTATTTCCGGAAACTAATATTTTGGATGACGGATATGCCACTTTAGATTCATTTTTCAATTTCGCGCCATGGATTTTAATGTTTTTAATTCCAGCAATCACCATGCGTTCGTTTGCGGAAGAAAAAAATAGCGGAACCATTGAATTTATTACTACTCGTCCGATTACCGATATGCAAATTATTTTTGGTAAGTACTTAGCGGCCCTGGTGTTGGTTATTTTTGCTATTCTTCCTACAGTGTTATATTATTTTACGGTAAGTGCCTTGGCATCGCCAGCAGGTAATGTGGACACCGGTGGTATAATTGGTTCTTATATTGGGTTGATTTTATTAGGCGCAACATTTGTATCAATTGCTTTATTTACATCCAGTATCACCAATAATCAGATTGTAGCTTTTATTGCGGGCATGTTTGCTTGTTTTTTCTTTTACCTTGCTTTCGACTCTTTATCGCTAATTCCGGCATTTATTGGAACTGCTGATAAATATTTTAATGCAATAAGTATTAACCGCCATTATTTAAATATCAGCAAAGGTTATATCGATTTGCGCGATGTCATTTATTTCAGCAGCATGATTGGCATATTTATTTTAATGACCAAAACGGCATTAGGAAGCAGAAAATGGTAATTCATTAATTATTGATTAAGTGTAAAAAATGGAGAGACAAGACCAATATAAAAAAAACAGGAGAAGAGCAATGTTACAATTGCTATTACTTGTTGGTATTATTGTAATTATTAATGTTTTACTTTCAGGCTTCTTTTTCAGAGTTGATTTAACAGAAGAAAAACGTTTTTCTATCAGCGAACCAACCAAAACACTTTTAAAAGAACAGGAAGATATATTATTTATTCGCGTTTACCTGGCGGGAGATTTAACACCAAACCTAAAGCGACTCCAGCAAGCAACTACTGAAATGTTGGACCAGTTTAAAAATTATGCCGGCGATAATGTGCAGTATGATATTTTCGACCCATTCAGTATCCCGAATGAAGAAAACCAGGCAGAATTCATCAAACAACTGGAAGAAAAAGGCATTTTAAGTGTTCAATTTATGGAGAGTGCAACAGACGAAGCTTCCATAAAATATATTTTCCCATTTATTTCCATCAATTATAAAGATTCGGAAATTGCATTTCCAATGATTGACCGAGGCACCATGCCATTGCCGCTAAATCCGGATAGTGACCCTTCGGTTTCGATTTCATTGTTAGAATATAATTTCACTAAAGCGATCCGTCAAATTACCGATGCCGACAAACCTTATGTGGCATTTATTGCAGGCCATGGCGAATTAAATCGTTTTGAATTAAATGATATTGCAGGTTCTTTAAATGAGTTGTACAATGTCACTCAGATAGATTTGGAAGACGACAGCACTTATGAAATTCCTAAAGAAATAAAAACAATTATAGTTGCAAAGCCAATGTATGAGTTTTCTATGGAAGGCAAATTTATTATCGACCAATATATCATGCAAGGTGGCAACGTGCTTTGGTTGGTAGATCCTGTAATTGCCGATTTCGATAGTTTGTATTCCGGTAAAGGGCAATTTATGGCAATTGATCGTGAATTAAATATTATGGATATGTTGCTGCAATATGGTGCACGTATAAATACCAATATTATTCAGGACAAACAATGCACGCATATTAATGTTCCTGTTGCCAATGGCGAAAATTTTATCATGCGCCCATGGCCGTTTAATCCTATCCTCAATAATTTTAATGGTGATCATCCTATTAGTAAAAACGTAGATGCCATAGAAGGAAAATTTGTCAGCACTGTCGACACCATTGCTGTGCCGGGTATAACCAAAACCATATTATTAACCACATCAGGATTAAGCAGATATTTGGTAGCACCGGCAAGGGTTAATTTTAATGTTGTGGATACAAAATTTGCACCAACGGACGAGCAGTATAACAAACCTAATCAACCGGTTGCAGTTTTATTAGAAGGTCAGTTTCCTTCAGCATTTAAGTCTTTAAAACCAACAGCAAATCGTTTACATCAAATGGGCTTTGCATATCAGGACGGAAAAGTTTTGGAAAAAGGAACAGGCTCAAAACAAATTATGATTGGCGATGGCGATTTAATTAAAAACTTTGTTGATGAAAACGGCAAGCCCGATATGTTGGGCATTAATTATATCGAAAGATATATTTATGGCAATAAAGATTTTGCAATGAATTGTATCGAATATTTATGCGACCAAAATGGATTAATTGCTACTCGCGCAAAAGAAGTAAAATTGCGACCGCTTGATGAACAAAAAGTGGGAGAAAACAGAATTCAATGGCAATTGGTGAACATGATTGCTCCATTATTGGTTTTATATCTTTTTAGCGGAATATATTTCTTTGTCCGCAACAGAAAATACGCAGCTTAAATTGTAAAAATTATGAACCGCAATTGGTTATATTTCGGCATTTTAGTGATTTTGGCAGTAATTGCTTATTTCACATTAATTAGAGACAACGAAGGTTCCTACAGTAAAAAAGATACTGCATTTGCTGTTGAAGACACTACCGCAATTGGCAAAATATTGTTAACCAATTTAAAGGGCGACAGCATTTTATTAGAGCAAAACAATGGCAGTTGGACGATGAACAAAGACTACCGGCCTCGTCCTGATGCAATTCATAACTTGTTAAATACGATGGTTCAACTTGAAGTAAAAATGCCTGTTGCCAAATCGATGCACAATACCGTTGTTAAAAAAATAGCCGGCAAAAGAACCCATGTTGAAATTTTTAACAGCAAAGGAGAAAAAACAAAAGGATTTTATATTGGCGACAATACCGATCAATTGAATGGTACATTCATGTTGATGGAAAACTCGGACCATGCATTTGTGGTGAACATCCCCGGTTTTGCAGGATTTGCAGCTACCGTATTTTTTACCGATGAAACAGATTGGAAATCAAAAAATATTTTTGCTTATAAACCCGATGCTATTAATCAGATAGATATCACTTATAACAACTTACGCGATTCGTCATTCAGTATTGTTCGCAAAGCAGATAACACCTTTGAATTAATAGGCAATAATACTATTAACAAACCATTGAATCCTGAAATTGTCAGCTATTACTTAAAACAATTCGGCATGTTGAATGCAGAGTATTTTATTTTAGAACCTGAAAAAAGAGATTCTTTGCTGGCAACAACTCCGGCGTGTATTATGAGTGTTACTGATAACAATAAAATCACTACTACATTAAAAATATATTATCGTCCGCTCACTTACCGCTCAAAAATGCAATACACCCTTGATGATAAACCTATCGAATTTGATTTAGATAAGTATTACGGTGTATTTAATGAGGATAAAGATTTGGGGATTATACAGAATTTTGTATTTGGCAAATTGATGGTTGGGCCTCAATTCTTTTATCGCCAGCGGCCGGGAAATGTGAGTGTATTGAACGAAGGATTAAAATAAAAAAAAGACCTGCCAGGTTTTTGAAACCAGGCAGGTGGTTTTTACAATTTTATGAGTTGTTTAGTAAGCACATTATCTTCACCAAACATTTTTACGATATATAATCCGGGAGCGAAAACGCTTACATCTATTGTTATTGAACTTCCCGCCATACATTTTGCCTGCAACAATGGCATTGTTTCTCCTAACTGATTAATAATTTGAATTTGTTCAATGTTTTTTAATGAGCTGTTAGAGATAATAATTTCACCACTTACCGGATTCGGGTAAATGCTGATATCATTAATTGAAACATTTTGAATTGCAACAGGCGCCGTATAATTTATCCATACTTTAAATAATCTGTTACTGGCAGTGCTGGGAGTAAAATTCGGGATGAGTGCATCTATACCACCATAAATATATCCTGCCAAAACACTCCCGTTAATATCGTGTAATTTAATTACGCGGTTATTATAATGCGGAATTGCATTATTTAAAATAAATTCCGCATTGGAACCTAATAATGCATCAAATTGAATGGGTTGGGGATATTGTTCGGTGGTACCATCGGCATATTTTATTATGGTGGAGATGTCATTTACAAATGGCACATTTAAATCCTGCTTTATAGTGTCATCTTCTTCATCATAATAATATTGGCCTATTCCACCGAATAATGTTGCGTAATAATTTTGTGAAACAGAATCGTAAATACTCATTACAGGACAGGTATAATGATTTAATTTTTGGTAAAAAGCTTCATCTTCTGAATAGCCAGTTGTTGTGACATAAACAGGTGAAAACCAAACCCAATCGCCCTCATATTGAAACACGCCACTAAAAGCTGCCAATGCTTCTTCTGCGCCGGGTAACATAATTTGTTCAAAATTTAAATCGCGTCGGTGAAATACTGTTGTATCTTTTATGATGGTGATATCTTGAATAGTTATAGTTTCTCCATCGTCAGCTAATGTAAATTTTTTAAGTGCATCGGTGTATTCCTGAAAAAACTGTGGACCTGCGGGTTTTGAATATTCACCCGCGAAAATATGTCCGCCAAATAAATAAATGGTATCACCAATTAAACCAATTTCGCCCCCGCTTACTTCGAATAAAGTATCAGTTAAACTTCTTATGGCGGGTGCAACAGACTCATTGGCATCAATTAAATTACTCATCATTTCCAGGTCGACAGCCAGTAATGAAGGGTAGGTTATCATACTATCTGTTGATTGTTGATGACCATAACCGCCAATAATGTATAAATATTTACCTCTTTGAAAAAATTGTGCGTTGGTGCTTTGCAACTGGTCCTGGACAGCTTCGGGCAAAGTGAACAAATTTGCGGACTGGTAATCGCCGGTTTCGGGGTCAAAAAGGTGGATTTGTTTGTTGGCATCGATTATAGGGAAAGGTGTTGGAGGCAAAAAACCATGCAGTCCGCCGGTCCTTCCGGTCATGATTAACCATCTTCCATCCCATTCGCCGAGGGCAAAAGAGTGTATTCCCGGCCAATCGGAGTAAGTTACTTCTTCAAGGGTAATGGTAAATGGTGGAGCTGTAACCTGCGACAGCAAAGGTTTTTGAGCAATTTGGAAACAAAACAAAACGCTCATTACAAGGGCAATCCTATTCATTATACAAAGTTAGTATGAAATCCACCATTTGTTGAAAACACTTTTAGCACTAATGTTTACCTTTGCCTTAACTGAAAATTATGAGCATGAAGTTTATTGTAAGTACAACTGCGTTATTGCGCAATCTCCAAACGGTGAATGGCGTTGTGAGCCCGAATACGGTTTTACCTATTCTGGAAGATTTTTTATTTGTGGTGGAAAAGAACAAGCTCACCATTTCGGGAACCGACCTGGAAACATCAATAACCACATGGATGGATATTGAATCAAAATCAGAAGGTAAAGTAGCTATCCCGGCTCGTATTCTTGTTGATTATTTAAAAACGCTTCCTGAACAACCACTTACTTTTTCAATAGATGAAGATAGTTGTCAGGTAGAAATTACTACCGACCGAGGTAAATATAAACTCAACGGTGAAAACGGAGATGATTTTCCGCGTGTATCGAGCGATGATAAAATGAGTGATATTACTTTACCGTCAGGTGTTTTACAAAAAGTAATTAATAAAACAGCATTTGCAACAGGCACCGATGAATTACGTCCTCCTATGACAGGTGTATTGTTTCAGTTAAATAAAGATGGTATTAATTTCGTAGCAACTGATGCACATAAATTAGTACGTTATCGCAGAACAGATGCTAAAGCAAGCGGCTCTGCATCTTTAATTATGCCTAAAAAAGCATTAAACTTATTGAAATCTAATTTACCGGGTGAACAAACTCAGGTAACTATTTCTTATAACAGTTCATTTGCGTTTTTTAGTTATAACAACGTAAAATTAATTTGTCGTTTAATTGAAGGGCGTTATCCGGATTACAATGCAGTTATTCCAACTGAAAATCCAAATCGTTTAACCATTAACCGTGCTGATTTCTTAAATACTTTACGTCGTGTAATTATCTTCTCCAATAAAACTACCCATCAGGTAATTTTAAAAATAAAAGGGAATGAGTTAATTGTAAATGCACAAGATTTAGATTTCAGTAATGAAGCTAATGAGCGTTTAGACTGCACTTATGAAGGCGATAACATGGAAATTGGATTTAATGCCAAATTCTTATTAGAGATGTTGAATGCGATGGACAACGAAGAAGTGCGTATGGAACTCAGCACACCAAACAGAGCCGGATTATTATTACCAACCGAAAGTGATCCTGCAGAAGATTTATTGATGCTGGTTATGCCGGTGATGATGAATGTTTAATTTTCAATTTCAAAATATTAAAAAAGCGATGTAGGTTTCTGCATCGCTTTTTTATTTCACGCGGAGTGTCGGAGTTGCGGAGATATAAATTATTAAATTTATTTATACTCACAAATTAAACGGTTGTCGTGGAGTCTCCGACCCCAGACGCCACCTTGGTCTCCAGACCGATTGCGTGTTCCTACGAATAGTAATTTTCAACCTTTTGTCACAAATGTAGTTTTAAGTAAAATGCACACTCAAACCAATTCATCTTTCGTTTAATAAAAAAAATCCTTTTTCATTATCCCAGAAGCAATTCAAAAACCTTGCGAAAGCTGGAGATTGGAATAATTTATATTTGATTGAATGATATTATAAACTACTCTTTCCTTTTAGTATTTTCTTTAACCGGGAGGTCACCAGTTGGTTGATTAACCAATGTACTTTGTGGTTGTTTAATTGTAAGTGATAAAATTCCCATTCCAAAAGCATCGGTTTCTACATCACCAATCACCATCGAAACCTGAACATATCCCTGAATAGTGCCATCACTTAATTTACGCACATCAACAAATTGAATACCCAAATCATTATCATTAAACCCTGATTCCGTTACTGATACAATTCTTTTTCCATCAACCACCAAACCATGCGTGCGTCCGTTATCACAATCTGCAAATTGGTCAGGAAATTTATCTGTAACCATATCTTCTTTCAAGTCTAAAGAAATATCCATAGTAAGCGGCCCAGTTGTATTTGCTTTTATTTTATTTGGTTTATACCGGAAGGCAATTTTATATTGACCATGCAATGGAGACCCAATCCAATCAACAAAACGATCAGAAGCATCCTGGACAAAAAACAACCAATATCCCTCGCCGTTTTTGCTGTTTACAGTTTTATTTCTAAACCAAAATTGCTGCGCAGGATGCACTTCAGGCACATTACCATGATGCCGGTCGGTAGTTACAGCACCATACATACCAAATGTATCTAATTTATGTAAATAGATGCCGCTTTCACAATACGTATTATCGGCTCGTCTAAAAAAGAAATTATTATCAATAAAACTATTAGGTACTGCAATTTCTCCTAATAAAAACGGGACATTTTTATCATAATCACCACAAGTTAATTCAGGCCCATTTAAAGTTGTAGGGAATAACCAGTCATCATTTTTATTAAATGCTACAATATCATAAAACTGTTGGTATTCCTCAAACAAAATCATCCACAAGTTAATGTCGTTCGAATTATTATCTTCTGCATGCGAATGATATCTGTTTAAGGTGCCGCCAATATTTTGCTTTTCTTTTGACAATGCATTAAAAATCGGCTTATAAAATGGCAAACCACCGAATACATCAGTAGTTAATGCTGTATGTTGTTCCATGGTGCTTAACTCACCTTTAGTTGGGTCGTAAGCTCGTATACCTAATAAAGTTTCAGTAGTTAATTCCCATGTTTTTATTTCTTCAGCGGAAGCTAATGGAATATTTTCTGATGATAGAGTTACATCATCATTATCACAACGCACAAATAAACATGTGGTTGTAATTGCAATTATTAAATTTAAAAATGTTTTCATAATAATGGATTTAAAAATGTTAGGTAGATATAAAATAGGATAACTAATTAACCAAAGTTAGGTTGTTGTTTTGATTTATTATCATGATGTAAGCAAATTCACGGTTTACCGTTAATCATGTTTTTGTTTAAAAATATGAATTATACTAAGCATTAGGTTATTGATATGTACACCGGATGCAAATGCATGCCAATCGCCAAACCAAGCTGCAGGTTCGCTTAATAAAGGGCAAATTGTTATTAAAATGTCAAAATTTACTTTAATATTTGTTTTTTTGTAACATGATGGATAAATTTGGTTATTCCAATCACCCTAAGACCTGTTCATGAAAAGCAAATTGACTACCCCCTTTATCGCAATCGGAACTAT
>DAORKJ010000089.1:0-15002 GCA_035439505.1 Chitinophagales bacterium | reverse complement strand
GATTGTGTCCAGTTTTGATTAGCATTTTGAACCTGAATAAAATACATGCCATTCGGTAAATCGAGTTGTAATGTGATATAATTCGAATGCTGCACAGATTGTACATCTTCCCAAACCATTACCCCCATTTCATTTGCTATTTTAATATGAATTTCACCAACCATGTCGATGCTATTTTTTATCACAATATCGCCAATTGAAGGATTTGGATAAATGAGCAACGAATTTGTTTTATTTGGTATGTTTGATTCTCTTAATGTATCCTCCGGACACAAAGCCCACAGCGGACCATCCTGATGCCAGATAGTTGTCACCGCATCAAAAGAAAAAAAGGATTTTAGCATTTGTGCTTCAAAACCAAGTGAATTAACTGAATCTTCCAAATGAAATCCACCTCCGGTTTCATCATCACGAAATTGGTCGCAATTCCAGGATAGACCATCATAAGCCCTTGGATTTTTACCATCTGCCCAAAAATTAGGTCCCCAGCTTATCCATGCTGCATTGGGATGTGGCCCTGTATAACGCAACGCGGGATCACCCATTATTTGTTTCGCGATTAATTCTTTTATCACAATATTTCCCCAATATCCATGTGGTTCAACAAATGCATCATAACGAAAATGTAATGGGTCCATATAACCCATATAATGCACACCCGATAAAAACACTTGTTTTAAATTGGGAAATGTATCTTTTAATACTTGCATTAAGGTGACAAATTTATTGATGACACTATCGTAATACACATTAAATTCGGAAGTAGTATCTTCAAAACTTTGTTGCAACACCCAAATTACCTGCACTTGTTCATAGGTATCTCCTCGAGAAATCATTTTATCGTTTACACTTTCCCAATAACTGTTGTTTTCGAAATCAATCATCTGATCTAAATCTTTACCGCCAAAAAATAATCCTTTTACATCGAGACAATTGTTCATGCCTTCAAAGTCGTAAATTTTTACAGAATCGATATAAGCATTAAATGCATTGGAAGCTAAAGACGCCCCTAATCCTAAAAAAATAATTTTCCCTTCTTCATAATTTACATTCCCTAAAGTATCGAGAGGCTTAAGAGCTTTGGATATACCAATTCCCTTTTTTTTATGAGCAAGTGGAATGGTGTTACTGCCACTGGGAAACAATCCGCCCTGATGGCCCATATAGTAGCCGGGACCTAAATCTACAAGCGGAATTAAACCGGTTGAATCGTTGGAACATTGAATTTGTGCAAATGCCGTACAGGTTGTCAGGCATGCCATAACAATTAAAAGTGTGCGCATTGTGGGTGTGTTTGTTTATAAAATGGGCCAATTCCATCACGACAATGGCTTTTGGCTTGACAATAATACATGTTTTCGTGGTGGTGTTGAAGTAAATTTTAAACAAGGTTCCCCATTTAGTAAGGTAATTGAGGAAGACTACCTGTTTAGCGGTTTTCTCTATTCCAATCTGCTTCAAGCTGTTATATTGCCAAAATGTCACATTAACACAAATGGCAGAATCTTGGTGAAAATAGCCTAAATCGGCATGATAACTGCCAAAATAGCCCAAATTATCCGACAAAATAGCCCAAAGTAGGGAAAGGCACAATTTATGACAGGGGCGGATTACATAACTTCTTAAACGATTAAATCAATCAATATGGCAAAAAGTAAATTAACGATTAAACCATTAGCTGACCGTGTGTTGGTTCAGCCTTCTACCCCTGAAACTGTTACAAAGGGTGGTATCATTATTCCTGATACAGCGAAAGAAAAACCTCAAAAAGGTATTGTTGTAGCAGCCGGTCCCGGTAAAAAAGATGAGCCGGTTACTGTTAAAGTTGGTGACTCAGTATTGTATGGCAAATATGCCGGAACTGAAATCACAGTAGACGGACAAGAATATTTGATTATGCGTGAGGCAGATATCTTCGCGATTTTATAATCTCAAAAACATTTTATTACGGTAGAAATAAATATTTAAAAATATAACTATGGCAAAAATTATAAAATTTGATGTTGAAGCTCGCGAAAAATTAAAAGCGGGTGTTGATGCATTAGCGAATGCAGTAAAAGTTACCCTCGGACCAAAAGGTCGTAATGTGGTAATTGAAAAAAAATATGGTGCTCCAAATGTTACTAAAGATGGTGTTTCAGTTGCGAAAGAAATTGAATTAGAAGACCCAATCGAAAACATGGGTGCACAAATGGTGAAAGAAGTAGCTAGCAAAACCAGCGATGTTGCCGGTGATGGTACTACAACTGCAACCGTGTTAGCTCAGGCTATTGTGACTGCAGGTTTAAAAAATGTGGCTGCCGGTGCAAATCCTATGGATTTAAAACGTGGTATCGACAAAGCTGTTGAAGCTGTGGTAATCGAATTAAAAAAACAAGCTCAACAAGTTGGTAACGACAATAAAAAAATTGAACAGGTAGCTGCGATTTCTGCAAACAATGATGCTGAAATTGGAAAATTAATTGCTACTGCCATGCAAAAAGTTTCTAAAGACGGTGTTATCACTGTTGAAGAAGCTAAAGGTACTGATACTTACAGCGATGTAGTTGAAGGTATGCAATTTGACAGAGGTTATTTATCAGCATATTTTATCACCAATGGTGATGATATGGAAGCTGAAATGGATCGTCCTTATATTCTGATTTATGATAAAAAAATCAGCACTATGAAGGACTTATTACCAATTTTAGAAAAAGTTGCTCAGCAAGGTTCTCAATTATTAATTATTGCTGAAGATGTTGATGGTGAAGCTTTAACTACTTTAGTAGTAAACAAATTAAGAGGCACCATTAAAGTATGTGCTGTAAAAGCGCCTGGTTTTGGTGACAGAAGAAAAGAAATGTTGCAGGATATTGCCATTTTAACCGGTGGTACTATGATTAGCGAAGAACAAGGTAAAATGTTGGAAAGTGTTGAATTAGGTGACCTTGGTCGTGCGGAGAAAGTTACTGTAGACAAAGACAATACAACGATCGTTGGTGGAAAAGGTAAAAAAGACGATATTAAAATTCGTGTAAACACCATTAAATCGCAAATTGAAACAACAACTTCAGATTACGATCGTGAGAAATTACAAGAGCGTTTAGCTAAATTAAGTGGTGGTGTTGCCGTATTGTATATAGGTGCTGCTACTGAAGTGGCTATGAAAGAAAAGAAAGACCGTGTGGATGATGCTTTACATGCAACTCGTGCTGCAGTAGCTGAAGGTATTGTTGCCGGTGGTGGTGTTGCTTATATCCGTGCTATCGAAGTATTGGAAAAATTGAAAGTAAGCAATGAAGATGAAAAAATCGGAGTTGACATTATTAAACGTGCTTTAGAAGCGCCAATCAGAACTATCGTTGCCAATGCCGGTATTGAAGGTTCAATTGTTGTGCAAAAAGTGCGTGAAGGTAAAGCCGATTTCGGATTTAACGCCAGAACTGAAAAATATGAAAACCTGCTTAAAGCCGGTGTAATCGACCCTGTTAAAGTAACCCGCGTAGCATTAGAAAATGCTGCATCTATTGCCGGATTATTATTAACAACCGAATGCACTATCGTAGACAAACCTGAGAAAAAGGATATGCCTATGGGTGGCGGAATGCCGGGCGGAATGGACGGTATGATGTAATCATATGCGTTAATCCGATACTGAAAGATGTGAAATATAAAGTCCCTGTTGCTGCGGTAACAGGGATTTTTTTGTATATTAGTAGTTCATTAAACTATGAAACGATATGCGCTTTGTACTCCTCCTGCTAGTATCGGTTTTAGTGCAACAAATGTTTGCTCAAACCTATTGCCGTTCGTATGGTGATGTTGGAACGGAATATTCCGGGAAAAGTATCCAGACTTCCGATGGTGGGTTTTTAATTACCGGAAATACTAATTCCTGGTCAGGCGATTTTTTTGATTTTTATATTGTTAAAACAGACTCTGCTGCTAACCAAATTTGGAGCACTGTTGTATACACCGAAATGGAAGATATTGCAAAAGCAGCAATTGAATTAAATGATGGATCTTTTTTAATTGCAGGTAGTGCATATACCGAGGTTGGTGGTTATGATGTTGCATTGGTTCAATTAAATGCTGAAGGTGAATTAATTACTTCGAAATTTATTGGTGATGAAACAAGTAATATCGGGAATCAGCTGATTAAAACAATTGATGGCGGTTATGTTATTGTTGGTTATACCGATACTGTTGGTGCGGCCTTAATTACCTATCAGCCTATGATATTAAAATTAAATGCAGCGCTTGAAGTGGAATGGAGCCGGCGTTTTACCGTTTGTGGTTCTTGCAGCGGTGAAGCAATGGATGTAGTCCAATTACAGGATGGCAATTTAATTGTAACAGGTTACTTACATACGGGTTTCCCGGTGACAACTGGCGATATGTTTGTCGCAAAATTCACCTCTGCAGGCGCTTTAAGCTGGTTTAACAGAACAGGAAAAGCCGATAAATTTGAATCGGGAAACAGTATTGTTGCTGTTAATAGCGACAAGTTTATCATTGCTGGTTCATCGTTTGAAGATAATTATGATATTTTTTTAAGTGAGATAGATGGTGATGGTAATACGCAATGGCAAAAAATAATTAATTCGGGCACTTCGGAAATGACGGCGCAAATAATTCAAACACATGATAATCAATATGCCATTGCCGGTTCAAAAAATTCAGGCGAAGATGATTATTATCTGCTCAAACTGGATACCGCTATGCAAATTGTATTTTCCTCCTTTGCTGGTCAGGATGAAATAGAAGCAGCCAGCGGATTATTGGAAACAAAATCCAACCATTTTTTACTTACCGGTCACGGTATTCCTAACGGAGAATTATACGACCAAATATATGTGCTTCAATTCGACGATAAAGGGTATAATTGCAGCAAAACCGATTCAGGCGGTACGGTTGAAATTTATGATGGTGTATATAACCTTGGTGGTTTTGCGATGCCCATTACCTTTTCCAGTGATACCGGAGCAATTTGGTTTAGCGGCGCAGGTTTTACTACTATTTGTGCTGATACTGCAACTCAAGACACCTCAACAATAAGTTTAGAAGAAACAAATTTCTTTGCCAATTGTCGTATGTATCCCAATCCTGCTGCAAGTTTTGTTGAAATCAATAATTTGCAAACCGGCTTATTTACAACCAATTTAAAAGTGGTAAACAGCAGTGGTCAACTAGTTTACGAAACCGTAATACCAAAGGGCCAAACCTCCTGTTCTATTGATGTTTCCGGCCTGCCGAATGGCCTGTATTTGGTGAATATTAATAATGGTTACAATTATAAAGTGTTTCAATTGGTGGTCACTCATAACTGATATGGTGCATCCAATGTGCTTAACATTTTTCGAACAGGATAATCAAATGGTATAAAATTTATTATAATTGCATAATAAAATGTAACTACCATGGCAAAAGGAAAAAATGCAGTAAAAGAAACTAAAAAGAAACCTGAAAAAACTAAAAAGGAAAAGAAGGCTGAAAAAATAGCCAAGAAAAATGCTAAATCATCACAATAGCAGATAAAAACCGGAACATAACATTCCGGTTTTTATGTTATACCCCTAAAACAGCTTTTAATCGCTGATACCCACTTTTACTCACCTGCACTTTTGCACCGGTAGTAAGTATCGCAACATGCGAATCTTTTTCATATACTTCCAACCTGTTAATTAATTGTACGTTTACAATAAAACTGCGGTGACAACGCACAAAAATATTTTTGTCTAACGCGTGTTCAAAAAAGGTCATGGTTTTGTGTTTCATAAAACGACCTTCGGAAGTATGTATAAATACATAATCTTCAGCAGCTTCAATATAAATGATATCAGCAAAAGGAATAATTTTTATTTTATTATTCAATTTGATCACCACACGTTGCGGATGTTGTTCCTGTTCGTCAATCGTATTTAATAATTCAGGAGTTTTATCTGTTGTCGGTTGCATCGCCCTCCAGCGTTCCAATGCTTTGTCGAAGCGCTCTTTATTAAATGGTTTAAGTAAATAATCCACCGCATGAATATCAAATGCTTTTATAGCATATTCATCAAAGGCAGTAGTAAAGATGACAGATGGCCGTTTGTCGAGCAATTCGAGCATTTCAAATCCATTTATTTTGGGCATTTGAATGTCGAGAAAAATCAGGTCCGGTTCGTGTTGAGTTATGGCTTTTACCCCTTCAAATCCATCACCACATTCGGCAACAATGTCGATATCCTGGTGTTGTTCCAGATACTCTCGAACTATACTGCGCGCTAATGGTTCGTCATCGATAATAATTACCTTCATCATAATTTGGGTTGTGGAATTTTAACTGTGGTAATAAATTGGTTGTCGGTTTGTTTGGTATCTAATAAATCGTTGCGTGAAAATAATAAATATAACCTGCGTTGAACAGAGCTGAGCCCAAATCCTGTCCCTTTTTTTGGGGGAGATGAAGTTTGGTCGTAAGGGTTGGAGATGCTAATGCTCAAATAATTTTCATCACATGATGCACTAATTACTATTTGCACATTTTCAAGTGTATCGTATAACCCAAATTTAATGGCATTTTCTAAAATGGGTTGTAATAATAAAGAAGGGATTTTTTTTGTTTGACAATTTTCATCGCAAACAATGGCAGTTTCCAGGCGATGTCCGAAACGCACTTTTTCAATTTCTAAATACAAATCGAGATGATGAAGTTCTTCCTGCAAAGGAATAAGCTGCAGGTTGTCTTTTTTAATGGTGCCGCGCAAAAAATCAGATAACTGTTGCACCATTTTCCGCGCCTGCTCCGGTTTTGAGCCGGCAAGTGCGCTGATGGAATTTAAACTGTTAAATAAAAAATGTGGTTGTAACTGACTGCGTAAATTATATAATTCAGCTTCTTTAGATAATTTTTCTGCTTCAAAGGCGCGTGCACTATTTGTTTTTTGTTCTTCTAATCCTTTCACTAACATGCTAAACATATTAATAATGGCTACAAACAAAAATGCTACACCAATACGAACAGGAATAGAGGTATCTATAAATGTATAATAAGTTTCATCGAAATTAAATAACCCTAATAAAAAGCGACTGAGAAAAGTAACAGAGGTAGCAATTAAAGTGCCTGCTACAATAATATATGCAGTTTGGTCTTTTTTGGGCTGATAAAATTGCATCACAAATAATTGTGCAAGACAAAAATCAGCTAATAAAAAATTAAATGCCGCAGCATCTGCTAATGCTATTTTAATATCAAATCCCAACCAATAAATAAAACTTGCATGCAACACCGTCCAAATAAACAAACTCAGCGAAGCAGCCTTAATATATTTACTGGTAAATAAGGGGTTGGTTGCCATATTACTGCTTAATAACTTTTAATCTCAATACCACCGAATATGGAAGTACCTTTTAAAATTACCACCTTATTTGCATCTGTTACAGTTGTGCTTGGACGGTTATCTTCACTTCCGCCAAATACAGAAACGAGTTCAGATTTTAATTCCCAATGCGGAGGAATAATCAATGTACATCCTCCAAAAATTTGAGTAAGTTCCAATATTACTTTCCCTTCAAAATCAGCTTGCATTAAATTAATTTCGGTACCACCAAAAATACTCACGGCTTCGCCGCCTTTAAATTGTTTGGTAGTAACTTGTTTTTGCACACCACCAAAAATGGAAACAATATCTATATAGTCGTCAGACAATGAATTTTCGCTTGCGAATCCTTTTTCAACGGTATTGCGGTAATTTTCATATCTTTTATTGCGACCTGCACGTGATCTGCGGTAGCGGAAAGTTCTGGGACCTGCTAAAAAGTAAATCCCCAAACCAATTAAAAACAATGGGCCGAAATAAAATCGTAAATCAAAATGCGGGAAAAAATCGTCTAGTAAAAAATAACCACCTATAGCAATACAGGCAATCCAACTCAAACCGGTAAAGCTACTTTTTTCACCGACATAAATACCGGCTATAATGAGCATAAATTCCCAACTGATAAGCGGGAATGGTAAATCATAGTCGGTAGACCTGTCCAAAAAAAACAATATACCTGCCGCCAGCAATGCCAAACCTGTTAAATAATACCTGCGATGTTCCAATGGCCTTCTTTCCTCAGTTACCGGAGTTTTTGGCTTATTAGGATCTTCGATGATTGTCATATTGTATAATTTTAATCCAAAAGTAGGGGGCTTAAAGCGGTGTACCATGCGCTGTACCACAATTAGGGCTATTTTTTCGGTGAATAGGGATAAATTGAAGATGAATGCGCCTACAGGCAACCAACAATTCTCAATATCTTTGTGGTAATAAGTAACTATGAAAAAGATATTCCATCTGGCTTTTGCCTTTACTATTGTTTTATTTGTGAGCTCCTGCAAAGACGAAAAACCACAACCCAAAAAACCGGCCACACTTACCGATGGTCAGCCTAAGTTTACCAAAGAAGGCGAACTCGACTTTTTTAAACCGGATGGAACTAAAGTTACCCATATCAATATCGAAATTGCCGATGATGATAGTCAGCGCCAACAAGGGTTAATGAACCGTTCATTTATGAATAATGACCAGGGCATGTTGTTTATTTTCGATAAAGAAGAACGTCAGGCATTTTGGATGCGTAATACTATTCTGCCTTTAGATATTATTTATGTGAATGCTAAAAAAGAAATTGTATCCATCGCTGAAAATGCAGAACCATTTTCTGAACAATCACTTCCATCAAAAGGCCCTGCCATTTATGTGGTGGAAGTAAATGCCGGTTTTTGTGTGCAATATGGCATTACTGCAGGTTGTAAAATTGATTTCACTCGGAATTAATTTGTGTTAATTTATTGATTGTAGTGGAAATACATTGTATTTTAGCTAAATGAAATGGCTGTGTACACTGATATTATTTGTTGCTATGCAGGTTGTTGCAGCGCAACGAGTTGAGTATAAGACATTTGCTGAAGTGGACAGCTTTTTTGAAACTTCCAATGATACTTTATATGTCGTTAATTTTTGGGCTACCTGGTGCAAACCATGTATAGAAGAGTTGCCTTCTTTTGAAAAAATTAATGCTGAATATAAAAATCAAAAGGTAAAAGTAATTTTGATTTCTTTAGATGCTCAGATGCGTTGGGAGAGTAGTTTAATCCCTTTTTTACAAACAAATAATTATGCCTCATCGGTGTGGGCAATTTATAAAGACAGGCCTGAAGATTGGATCGACCGTATTGATAAACGCTGGCAGGGAACAATTCCGGCAACAATTATGTTTAACAAACAACGTGGTATCAGTTTTATTCACGAAACTGAAATCACCTACGAACAACTTGATCAAAAAATAAAGGAATTTATTCAATAACAAAAACTTTGCGTTCTTAAAAAATATCAAACAATATTTATTCCCATCTCCGCCTCCTCCGCGTCTCGCGTGAAATTTACACGTCTGGTTCTCGCAAAGGCGCGGAGAAAAAGGAATATAGGATGTGCGATATGGTATGTTTTCAAGCATGCAAAGCTGATAAACCAATACCACCTTTGCTTGCTTGAAATGGTTTTTTATTTAAACATAACACACAGTGTTAATTCAATTAACTTAGCGCCTTTGCGAGAAAAAATGCGAGAAATATTTTCATTAATTAAAATTATAACATATGTTTTCAATTCTAATCCCGGCTATTGCAGCCTTACTTTCCCTCCAACCACAATCAGCAACAGGTTATGCGGTTGGTGATGAAGTGAAAAACTTTTCGTTGACCAATATCGACGGAAAAAATGTGTCGTTAAATGACTACGCATCTCGTGAAGGTGTAATTGTAGTATTTACCTGCAATCATTGTCCCTATGCCAAAGCATATGAAACACGTATTATGGAGTTGGATAAAAACTTTGCTTCAAAAGGATATCCCGTTTTGGCCATCAACCCAAACGACCCAATTCGTGAACCTGAAGATTCACCGGAAAACATGAAAAAAAGAGCCGAAGAAATGGCGTATAGTTTTCCGTATTTATTTGATGCCACTCAGCAGGTAGCAAAAGATTTTGGTGCCACCAGAACACCACATGTGTATCTATTAAAAAATAACAATGGCAAATTTACAGTTGAATATATTGGTGCCATTGATGATAATACCGATGAACCTGCAGCAGTAAAAACAAAATATGTTGAAGATGCCATTGGTGCATTAAAAAAAGGCGAAAAACCTGCCGTTAATTTTACAAAGGCAATAGGTTGTACTATTAAATGGAAAAGTTAATTCAAATGAAATTATCAGGAAGTTGGAATGAGGTCATATTTATTCCAACTTTTTTATTTAGAACTCATTTCAAAAATAGGTTTGTATTAGTATTTTCAAGTATTCGCTCTTTAATCGAGGCGATTGATGCAGCCCATACTGGAGGAAGTACGGGCAATTCAAGCAACGAAGGATAAAGAGCGAAGACGCTAAAGGTATTTTTGAGATGAGTTCTAGATAAATTCCACATCCATACTCATACGGTACTTCATTAAATATTCGATGCCGGCTTGTACATCTAATTCTTCGAATATACCTTGTGCAAGCGTTTTTATAATTGGGCAGTTTACTTTATAATAATTGGCAAGTCCGTTGGCAATACGAATGGTATTAATCCCTTCGGCTACTTCTTCCATGGTGTTTTTGATGTCGGTAATGGTTTCACCTTTTGCCAGTCGGTAACCAACGGAGTAGTTGCGACTGTTAGGAGAGGAGCAAGTGGCAATAATATCACCGATACCTGCCAAACCTAAAAACGATTTTACATCTGCGCCAAGCGCTTCACTTAATTTGATGATTTCGGCCCAGCCTTTTGTGATTAATAATGCACGAGCGTTTTCACCTAAATTTAATCCGCTCACAATACCGCTGCCGATAGCGAGAATGTTTTTTAATACACCTGCTAATTCCACACCAACAATATCGTAGCTGCCATAAACTTGAAACCTCGGACTTTTAAGCGCCATTTGGCCTTCGTGAATTACTTCGTCGAAGCGACTGGCAATTACGGTTGCTGCAGGTAAGCCTGCTGAAATTTCTTTGGCAAGATTGGGACCTGCCATACAACCTACACGCACCACTACACTTTCTGAGCGGATGAGTTCACTCATGGTGAGCACATTTTTTCCTGCAATACGTGCTCGTTGTTTTAATTTATCCAACCCCTTTTTCTTTACCGCTAATCCTTTTGTGCCATGAATTAAAATATGGTCAGGGCGAAGAAAAGGCGCCATAGTGCGAATCATATCTTTAAATCCATCGCTGGAAACAATGGGAAATATTAAATAACATTCGCGGGTCAATAAACCAATATCGTTGGTAGGCGTAATATTTTCGTGAATTTTTTGGTTAGATGAAGTTTTCGAGCGAATAATTTCATCTACATTTTCTGCTCTGCGGGAATACAAATACACATGGTTGTTTTCAGCCAATAAATTGGCAACGGCAGTACCAAAACTACCGGCGCCAACTACACCAACACTGTATTTTTTAGACATGTTTTTCTAATCCGTATCCTTCTAAGCGGTTGTGATAAAATAACAGGAGTTTCATATCCTGACATTTAATCATCCCTTTTTTTGTTTTTAATAATGGTCGTTTTGCATGGTAAACACCGAGTTTTTTAACGGCATAATCGATGAGCTCATCGGTATCTTCTGCCTTGACAATCGGGTCAACACGAATTTCTTCTTTGTGCTCCAACTTGGTAAGTTCTTTTACCACTTTGCGCACCGCTTCACGCAATTCATCTTTCGATAATTCGCGGAATTCTTCAGGCATACGCAAAACAGAATATAAATCGCTGGTATGATGTTTTTGCTGAAATAATTTAAATGCAGCGTAGGCAATAACATGTTCAGGTAGGGCAACATTATTGCGCTTAAATGCTTTTACAATGCCCTCACTGAGCATTTTAGTATAAACGGCATCTCTTTGGGTGTCGTATTTTAATTCGCCTTTAGATTTAAAGTAATCGCGAATATCGATAACATTACCATTTTGATCCAGGCTATTACCATTGTCGTCGACAGGGTTACCAAAAATATCCATACATCTGCCAAAAGCAATGGTGAAATCGGCATCAGCGGTTATAAAGCGATATAAAAATTTCAATATTTTATAGGAAGAAGAATATTTATCGGAAGGCACAAAATATCTTTCTTTACCAACGTTCCGTAAATGTTCATCAATTAATTCCGGTGCTTCTAATACAAAACCATAGTTTAAGGTAACGGGCACCACATATACTTTTTTAAATCCTTCACCATTGGTATTAATAATTTGGCGACGTTGTGCTTCAAGAGCAGTACCCAGCAAACCTAATTTCAATTGTGTTTCCACCATATTGCTGCGCGAACGCGTTCCTCCCGGAAAAAATAAACTATGTCCGCCCTGATAAATTGTTTGGGTGCTATACGTTTTTAATGCCTCTAGATAAACTGCATTTTTTTTGCGTCGGTCAACTCTGTATGCACCTAAACGATTCATAAAATACGCTAAGAAACGCACCGAAAATAAATTGAGACCTGCGCCGTAAAAACAAGCCGGCAAACCAATTGCCGATATTCCCCAGCCAACGGTAATGGAGTCGATATTACTGGTATGTGTTGGCACAACAACCACAATACCATCTTTAGCAAGGTTGCGCAATTGGTCAATTTCACCAATTACGTGAATACTTTTGAGTAAATCTTTTTTGTTGCCGAACAAACGGACAAATGCGCGACTATGCGAAGCATTTAATAAACGATTAAATGCAAATGGCACAAAACGTTCAGAAAACTGATAAGTGCCTTTATTAAAATTGCCGACAATTTCGGTTACGTAACGCGTAATTATTCGGCGTAAAATTTCTTTTTCTGCTTCAATATTTCCGTCCGGGTGACTTTCAAATTCTACCAATTTATTTTTTACTTCGGTCCAGAATTTTTTATCGTCAGGCGGGTCTGTTTTCCATGGGCGTTCAACACGAATTTTTTCGAGATAAATTGCTTTAGCCAATTCATTGTGCACGTCTTTTTCCGTTGCATTTTTATTGATGATGTTTTGCAGTGTTTCTTCCACTACACTTTTAATCACCTGCTCACGGTTTTTGCTAATGATATGAATTGGCCAATCCTCAATGTCCGGAATTATCCGTTTATAAGGGCTGGTAGTGCTTTGCGAAGTATCTTGTTGATCTGCCATTATGTGCAAATATATAAGTTTAGGCATCAAATTGAACTTTTCGGCGTAGTTTTGCATTGGTTGTGACAGGTAAAATGGCGAAACTGAAGGGTTTTGCCGGGAAATTAGCTGTTACTTATTGGGGTTGACAGGAATCGACAGCATCGTTCATTGACAGGTAAGCATGCAGCGCATTGTAGATTTGGCGCTTTAATCTCAAACTACGAAACAATTTTTACACGGCGAGTCTAACTACGCCATGGCAGCTTAATTCAGAGAATTAAGTAGCCTTCGTTCCCGATGTTGGTTGTCCGGTACAACTTCGGTGAACGTCATCTCATCGGGCTGGCTTTACTAATTTCCGGAGTAAAGTGAGATAAAGGAAATAAGGAGGTTCTCAGGTTCGGTGTTTCACCCTGAACTTCCCGACAAACAAGATGCATCTAAGCATGTAGAAAGCTTGCTAATGCTTTGTCTGGACGTGGGTTCAAATCCCACCAACTCCACCCTAAAGTAGAAAAACCGCCCTGGAGTGAACTTCGTTCTACTTTAGGGCGGTTTTTCGCATTAGGGGAGATTTTATGATTGAGCAAAATTTGTTGATTGAACAAAATTGGGATTTTGATAAATGGCGGATTTGTATCAACCAATTTTGATGGGAAGGTTTATTTTTTGATTGAGCAAGATTTGTTGATTGAACAAAATTGGAAACATATACATGCCTGGATGAACATATGCCATAAAGTATTGCTGATTACATTTTGATAATAATTCAAGTTAAATAAAGTGAAATGGCCTTATTTATTTTCGCCGTTGAAAACTGTTGATTTTAAACGAACCTTTTGAGAATTAATCATTCAAGCAACTACTAGGGCTTTAACTTCTGAAGATTGGACTTTTCAATTACCCTAACGTTGAGATGAGAATTCCAAGTCTCTATTTAATACACCACTAGGTTTCAAGCTGACCACTGATGGAAATATTTAGATTGTGTTACGCGATTTATTTTATAATCATTAAATTTGAAGATGGCAATATTGCCGTTGGAAAACTCATTAAACAGTAGGTTGAAAAAATCAAAATTTCATATCAAAGAATATTCTGCGTTTGCCGCAAGCTTTTTACTCATTAAAAATGACGTACAAGCGCAAGTTTTTTACGGAGATATTATACCGGATACATTGATTAATGAAGATTGGGAAACATATACTGTTGATTTAAACAATGATGGACTATCAGATTTCAGATTTCTAAAGAGATCCTTCTGGTTTATGCCCACTTCATCAAGTACTTCGCATTTTAGCGCAATATATGTTGGGCCTCTAGTCTTTGGAAATTTAATAGCAGGAAACCCGCACGTGATTTTCCCTTCATATGGTGGTTCAACTGTGTATCATCCATATGCTCTTATGGAAGGCACTATCATTGATCAAGAAAGTCTTGATTTTCAATATGCAGGATATCAAGAATTGGCGTATCGATTCTTGGGTGAAAATAGTACTTACTGGCCCCATGGAGGACATTGGTATCCAGAGGTGACAGATCGATATTTAGGAGTGTATTTTAAGGATACGGCAAATTGTTATCATTATGGATGGATTCGGTTAGATGTAAAAGATTTTGGTCGTGAACTAGTCATAAAAGATTTTGCATACGAAACTGAGTGCGATCATCCGATAGTTGCTGGTGATACGATCAGTTATATTGATGTCGCAGATGAAAATAAATTGGATGCTGTAGTCTATAGTTTCGACAAGACGATTTATGTTAAGGTGAGCGAACTATCGAATGATTTACAAATATCTGTTGCTGATATAACCGGAAAAGAAATCTTCTCGAATTCAATTTATAATTTGAACTCTAGTTTTAA
>DAORKJ010000088.1:13244-15194 GCA_035439505.1 Chitinophagales bacterium | reverse complement strand
TAACCCTGTTTAGCAGCAAGTGCACGAATAGCCATGGTTATACGTTTTGTTTTGGTAGAGTCAGTTTTTGCACTCTCTATCCATTTTGAAAAATACCGCTGATGTGAACCCGGCAATGAATTAAAATAAGCCAAGGCTTTTGGTTCATCTGCTAAACAAGACATGAAGTCATCAGAAAGTGAAAACGGACTATTATCAACCGCAATTTTTACTGTTATACTATACCCGCTTTTTTTTCCAAGTGCTTTGCGCATGGCAGCATTTAAAGGCATAATAAAATTGCCGTCCCCCATAGGTAAAATAGCAATTTGTTGAATACGTAAAACATCTAATAATCCCTTCACTCTGTAGGATGTTTTTATACCGGGATTTAACTCCTCAGCAATATCAGATGGGATTTCTATATAGGTCCATCCGGTTTTTTCACCCATGGTGCCGAATTTTTTTATAGTAGTAGTATAGGTGCACGACATCAAATTCAAATATAATAAAATCTTCTTCGAATGGTAATTTTGAATTGTTAAAATCGCAAAAAATGGCATTTATCAGACCAAATGCTTAAAGGCTTAATAGTTGTGGTTAAGTTTAATCAATAACTACTAATACGATGTCAATCAACGCATTAACAAATAATTTCATAACCACATTCCTAGAAAGTTAGCAACCTATTGCAACTGTTGCTTTTTGCATAATTTATGGATTACAAAGGCCTATCCAAATTTTTCGAAGTTGACAAAAATCAGGTGCTTATGTCACATAAATCACACAATTCACGGTTAACCCATCGCAACTTTGTACTATCATTGAAATAATAAGTAATTATGGAAAACAATATAACAAATCCGGCAACAAACTATGTTATGCCGCGTATTGGCGACACAGCCCCTTCGTTTACAGCAGAAACAACTCAGGGCACTATTCATTTCCCGGAGGATTATTCCGGAAAATGGGTGATTTTATTTAGTCACCCTGCGGATTTTACACCGGTATGTACTACTGAATTTATGACGTTTGCGAAAATGGATAAGGAATTTCAATCGCTGAATTGTCAGCTCATCGGTTTATCAGTAGATAGTTTATACAGTCATATTGCCTGGTTGAGAACGATTAAAGAAAAAATCGAATTTCGTGATATGAAAAATATCGAAGTGTTATTCCCGCTTATTGATGATATCCGAATGGATGTTGCCAATAAATTTGGAATGATACAACCCAATGAAAGTAATACGAAAGCAGTAAGAGCTGTATTTTTTATCGACCCTTCTGCAAAAATTAGAGCTATTATATATTATCCGCTTTCTACAGGTCGCAATTTTGAAGAAATTAAAAGAGTATTAATTGCTTTGCAGGTTGCTGATGCTTATGGTGTAGCAACTCCTGCCGACTGGCAACCCGGTGAAGATGTTATTGTTCCACCTGCTGGTTCATGTGGAGTAGCTAAAAAACGTATGGACGGCCAAGAAGAGGGTGTGTATTGTATCGACTGGTTCTTTTGTATGAAATCAATTGATAAGGAAAAAATTGATGATTTGTTTATTCGTAAAAAAGACCTGATTTTAAATTAAGTTTGAAGCTTAGATTTATATGTGAGGGCCGTCTGATTGACGGCCTTTTTTTTATCTTTATTTAATAAATCAGGCATATGAATAAGCAAAATGTAGTTTTTGTATTGTTGTTATGTGTAACACAATCGTTATTTGCACAAGAAGTGCTCACATTGCAAAAGGGCGAAAAACCGGGATTGGGAAAAATTACAGAACTCAGTTGGTTAGCAGGATACTATACCGGAACCGGATTTGGCGGCAATTGCGATGAATTATGGTCGCCGGTACTAGATAATTCGATGCATGGCATTTTCCGATATGCCAGCAACGACTCCGTTCAATTTTCCGAATACATGATAATGGAAGCATCGGAAGGCACCATCAATCTCAAATTAAAACATTTTGG
>DAORKJ010000088.1:7322-13144 GCA_035439505.1 Chitinophagales bacterium | reverse complement strand
TTCCAGAGATATGTGCACAATGGCGTAGTGGCATCTAAAATTACAGGTTCATTGGAGCAGCTTATGATATCATCACCCAACGAAGCAATTGGCAATGGTGAAAAAGAAATGGATATTTCATCATAAGCAGTGCAACCATTTGCATTGGTAACTAATACATTATATACACCAGATGTTGTTACATTAATTGTTGCTAATGTATCTCCTGTATTCCATACATAATTACAATCGGGATTACTTGCATCTAAAACAATTTCTTCATCCAAACAATAAGTGCCATCATCACCTAAATCAACAATTGGCGTAACATAAACTTCAATAACAATTTCATCGGCAGCCACACAACCAAAATCGTTGGTAATACTTACTGTGTATATTCCAGCTTCATCAATTACGATGGAAGATGTTTCAGCTCCGGTGTTCCATAAATAGGAAACATCCGGAGTTGTGGCATCTAATAATAAATCGCTGCCATCACAAAAACCGGTGTCAACACCTAAGTTAATTACAGGTGCAGGCAGTGCATTTATTATTACTTCATCTGTTGCAATACATCCTTCATCGGAAGTTACGGTTACACTATAGGTGCCGGGAATAGCAGTGGTAATAGTTTGTGTGACAGCACCGGTGTTCCATAAATAAGATGAGCCTGTATTTTCTGCATCGAGAGTAATAGTTGTATTTTCACAAAAATCGATTGTTGTACCTAAATCTATAATCGGAGTTGGATTTATGGTAATGCTTACGAAATCACTTTTTGTGCAACCAAAACCATTAGTTACAATTACATCATACGTACCACTTTCGGTAACAGCAATTGTTTGTGTTGTTGCACCCGTATTCCAATTATAAGTGGCTCCCGGATTATTGGCATCTAATGTTATTATTGCATCCGAACAAACAGTAAGATCATCGCCTAAATCAACAACAGGATTGGCTACAACATTTACCACTACTGCATCTGAAGCATCACAGCCAAATGCAGAAGTAACTACCACCGAATACGTAGCTGCAGTATTAACTGAAATGGTTTGTGTAGTTGCACCGGTATTCCATAAATAAGTTGCACCGGCATTTTCAGCATCCAACACAACGGTTTCTCCTTCACAAAGTTGTATCGTACTTCCTAAATCAACTATTGGTGAGGGATGAAATGTTACATTTATCACATCATTATCGGCACAGGTAAATCCATTCGTAACCACAACAGAATAAGTACCCGTTTCAGTTACATTTATTGTTTGTGTAGTAGCACCAGTGGACCATAAATAAGTAGCACCGGGGTTACCTGCGTTTAATAAAATTGTTTCTCCGCTGCAAGCATTGATATCCGCACCTAAATTTACGTTTGGTGCCGGGTTAACCGTAATTGTTATCGCATCAACACCTACACATCCCGAAGGGTCAGTTACTGTTACACTATAAGTGCCTGTTGTACTTACATTTATTGTTTGAGTAGTAGCACCGGTATTCCATAAATACGTAGCACCCGGATTTCCGGCATTTAATGTGGTAGTAGTGCCATTACAAATGGCATAATTTGCACCAAGGTCTACCGTAGGATTTCCAACTGTTAAGTGAGTAATGATAATACTATCACAACCTTCAATAGGTGTATAATAATCATAATAAATTCCTGATTCAGTTTGATTAGCGCCTTCGGCAAAATAACTTTCACCTTCACAAATATTGATGATATTGTTAATAGTATAAACAGTACAATATTTTGCGACATAACCATCCCATCCGGTAAAAGCTGAATTTAAATTAAATGTAACATCACCCGGATCAAAATCTACTATACCTTCAAATATTCCGGAAATAATAACGGCACCTTCGTTATCGATATGTAAACAACTGGCATAATCGGAATTGGTACCACCAATTTTTTCTGCATCAATATAATTGGCATCTGCATCCCAATTTACTTTCATAATATCCTGAGAGCCACCACTGGTAAGTGAAGCAGTTCCAGGACCCGGATCACAGTCAATAGTATTGCTGAAATTTCCAGCAAGCCATATGCTGCCGAGTGAATTTACACCAACTCCATAAATGGCCTGAAAGCCTGTTCCTCCAATACTTTTACCCCAAATAAATCCACCATCGGCGCCATCCAGTCGCACAATAAAAGCATCTACATAATCTACCGTAGCAATATTGACAACAGCAGGTTCGGGATTGATATCAATTGTTCCTTCAAAAAATCCGGCAACAATAACGGCATTTGCTGTTTCATCAACAGAAATTGTTGTGCCTTGTTCAGAACTATTTCCTGAAATTATTCCTGCCCACTGAAAAACAAATGCGCTGTTTAATTTTACAATAAATGCATCGGATGAAAATCCTGCAGCAATTAAATTAAAAACTGCCGGACCCGGATCAAAATCTACAGTACCCCAAAATAATCCTGTGATATAAATATTATCACTATTATCTACATATAAATAATTGCCATATGCCGATGACATTTGAATAACATTATTATAACTGCCATCAGCATTTAATCGCAATAAAAAATTAGAACCGGAAAAACCTGCAGTCAAATTTACTGTCCCAACCCCGGGATCAAAATCTACGGTGTTTTGAAAATAACCTAATACTATTGGGTTACCCGCAGCGTCTAAATCGAACCCATAACTTTGTTCAGTACCTGTTCCCCCAATATTAGTTGCCCAAACTAAATTGCCATCCTGATTATATTTTGCGCAATACACATCATCACCACCATTACTCACCAAGTTGCTTGTTCCCGGTCCCGGGTTCATATCCATGGTGCCATTAAAATACCCGAATATAATTACGTTACCGGCAGCATCCGTTTTAATAACCTGAGCTGCAGCAAAACCGCTACCGCCAATTTGTTTCGACCAAATTAAATTACCCGAAGGGTCAAGTTTGGTGATGGCTATATCCTGTGAACCAACCGAATTGAAATTGAGCACACCTGGTCCCGGGTCGGCATCTAAATCGTCCCAAAATCCGGTAAAACACAACATGTTATTGTCAAAATCTGTTGTAACTGATGCTGTTGATTGCGCGTCATTACCATGAAATATTTCAGCAGTAACAAGGCTTTGAGAGTTACTGGCAATAGGGCTAATACATAATAAAAGGCCGGGTAATGTTAGGCGCATAGGCGAATATTTTTGGGTGTTGGCATGGGTAAGTTGCCAAACATTGTGCCACTAATTTGGGGAAATTTCCTTATTTTTACCATATCAATGCAGATAAAGCCTTATTTACATTGAGTATAATTGTTAAACATTTATTTTTAATTAATATCAATAAAATCTGTTTTATGAAAAGATTCTCCCGTATTTTGAGTGTATTATTTATCTCTTTTATTGGAAATTCGGTTATACAAGCACAAGTTGCAACTGATTTGGAATTGCAATTATGTCATAACTGGACCATTAGCGCGATTGAAGTTATGGGTGCTGAAACTGAAGTGCCGCTATTAAATGCAAACGACAAAGTTAATATCCATAATGATAAAACTATTGAATTAACTATTGATGGTACTAATTACGCCGGTACGTGGACAGTAAATGACGCAGGTACTTGGATGACCATTGCATTACCAGGAAATACCGGAATGCGTTTGCAATTGGCTGAAGTTACAGATACCAAATTGAAAGTGGATCACGTAAATGAGTCAGCAGTTCATACTATCTATATTTTTACACATTAATAAGCATTATATTTTTTAACCGGCAGCAATATATGTTGCCGGTTTTTTTTTGCTTTTTACTTGCACTTACCATTTGCGTACCTTTTCAAGCCAGTAGAAATAATTAAAATTATTAAAGGTGTTTTTCTCCGTTTCTTTTTCTGCTAATTCCTGCAATTGTGAGAGCAAACCAGTCGTTGTTTTTTTGTCGGGATTTCGCAAGGTTTGGCGCATGTATTTTATCACAACTTTATACGTTTGTGTTTTTACTTTTTTGATGGTGGTAATTCGGTTAAACGCGGTTATCAGTGAATCTATGAGCATTATATCGCCTAATTCAAAATGACACAACATCTGCATCATTTTACTATCACAATACAAGTCGGTAATGGATTCACTTTCTTTAATAGCAAACAGGTTGAGTAATACGTCGAGACAAGCATTAAAATTGCGGTTGCAAAAATGTGTATAGGCACACAAATAATTCAATGTGATGATATTGGGTTTGGCAATATAAGCGGCATATTTTTTAATCCCTTGCTGAATATGGTTGGCGCAAGTTAAGGCATTTTCAAAATCATTTTTTCCGACATAATAATTCATTTCCAATAAATAACTTAAACGGAACACGTTGGCATCCAGATGCTGAATATGTCTGAATTCTTCCATTAAAGGTAATTGCCGCATAGTAATAATGCCACTTAATAAATCCTCATGCCTTTGTAATATGAGGCAGTCTATTAAATAATTGTTTAACGCAGAAAAATATCGTTCTGCATAAATTTGTTTGAGATGGACATGTTCGTCCATGAGATGTAAAAACTGTGCATTATAATTAAAGGCTGCGTTTACATCGCGTTGTACAAATGCATGCAGGGCTTGAATTTGGAGCTGATCTAATTTTGCTTTAAAAGTAGTAGCTGCTTCGGGCTGTGTAAATAATGGCTCAGCAATGGTAGTGTTGAGTATAACATTTTCTTTTCCGGGAATAATTTTTTTAGCATAGTGAAGTTGATAAATTCCTGCACTTTTTAACCAATACAATCCCGTTAATTGAATTTGTTGTAAACAAAATAATTGTTCATCATGCATGGCCTGCAAATCATTTTCGTCCATCCCGCTATATTGTAATTTAGCTGCAAGACGTTTTTCTATTTCAATTAATTCGATAATGAGCTCAAATTTTTCCAGTTTATAACCTAATTGTTTGGATCGGAGAATTTGTTTTTTACATTGGGTTAATAATCCACGTTTTAATAATATCGTGCAATAATGTACACCTTTTGCCAATTGCTGCTCAGCATCATCAAATTCATCAAACCTATGCAGAGCTTCCAGCAGCGATTCATACAATTGTTTTTTAAGGACTGCAAAATGGGCAGCCGATTTACCTTCCGAAAACATTGGGACAAGCAAGGCTTCCTGATATGTTAATTGTGTTTCAATAGCCTCAAACAGCTTCAAATATTGGTTATCTTTATCGAAATGTCTGGTGGCAAACAGCTTAAAATACCGTTTTTCACTTTTGGAGAGCGACTGAATTAGCTGGAATAAATCGTTGGAAGGGTTTTTCATAGACTTCTAATGTAAAAGTAATGAAAATGCTGTTATCGTTTGATATAAATCAGATAAAATTCATTCAGACATCTAATTTATGACATTAATTTGATTTCTTTTATAGTATAAAGAGGATGAAATTTGTCCTTGAAAATTGAAATTATATGAAAAAAGTATTCAGTATCCTTTCGGCAGTGCTCCTCACTGCTGCTGCTTTCCAGAGCTTCGGCCAGGATCAGCAATGGGTTAATTACAGCAACTTTACAGCAGTTACCGACGTTGAGCCGGTTGGCGAGCACCTTTGGATTACCGCAAAGGGTGGAGTGCTGGATTTAAATACCACTACCAATACCAAAACTTATTACAAACAAGGTGATGCCGGTTTGCCCTCTTCTTCGGTTGAGCAAATCGCCTATGATGCCTCTTCAGGTACCATTTGGGTGGGCACTTATGACGCCGGTGTTGTGGAATGGGATGGTGAAAATTGGCTGACTTATGATTATCCGATGTCATTTTTAATGTATCGCATGAAAATGGATGGTTTTGGTAATATCTGGTTGCAGACTGATGCAGGTTTATACAAATTCGACCG
>DAORKJ010000088.1:0-7222 GCA_035439505.1 Chitinophagales bacterium | reverse complement strand
ATATGGTAACTGCAGTGCCTACTATTTATGGTTCTATGATTGACCTGAGATATAAAAATGGTAATTTTTATACTATAGATAATGGTAATTTGATTGAATACTACAATGGAACTGAATGGCAACATATTCCAATTGCTGCAGGATACGAATCAATTTATATTTTCGATTTTGATATTACTGATGATGGTACTATTTACTTTACTAACGACGAAGGTTTATTTAAATATAAAGATGGTGTTACCATTAACCTGATTGAAACCGGTCCGGTGAACAAATGGTTTTTAAGTGTAAAATACGATGTGGTAAACAATCTGGTATGGTTGGGCAGAACTACCGCAATTATAAAATATGATTTCATCAGTGAAGAAATTATTGATGATAATGATGTGCCTGCCTTAGCAGAAGGTTCAAGTATACAAGATATTGCGCAAGACGCAGCAGGTAATTTATGGTTTGGTGCAAATAGCGGTAAAGCTTATCGTTTTGACGGCACAACCTGGACGGATTTTACTTTCGGTGAAGACTTTGATTTTGTTACAAGTATTCAATTTAAAGGAACCAAGACCTATTTTGGTATAAATGGAACTGATGCGGGCATGTATATTTATGATAGCGCTGATGAAACTACCACCCATTTACATCCTTCTCTTGATCCTGATATGCCATCAAGCATCTATAACTATTTCACTATTGCTCCTAATGGTGATTTATGGTTTGGTCATAACGATATTGGTATCAGCGCGTTGAAGACGACTGCTACTGTTGGTATTGCTGATTTAACATCTAACACTATTCATGTTTATCCGAATCCGACAAGTGATGTGCTGACTATTGATTATGAAACCACCAACGAAACACGTTATGATATAGTGGATTTGCAAGGTAAACTCATGTTATCTGCGCATACTAACAATATCAATGTGCAATCATTAGCACAGGGTTTATATATCGCAAAAGTTACAGATATGGTAACCTTACAAACTTATACAACTACGTTTAGTGTAGCTAAATAAATTATCCCTTTAAGGGGCTGGTCGCCTTAAACAGTTATTTGCACTTACAGCTTTTGTAAAACAGCATTTAATACTCTACCTGTTTAAGGCGACTTTTTTTATTGTTTATTTATTCATATTTAAATGATGGTTTATGCAATATGATTATCCAACTATAGCGCGCAAGTTAAACCAATGCTGGCCGGATTTTATTTTTAATCAATCCAATTTAGAAGCATGTTTGGAGCGGGAAACAATTACAGCCGGCGATTATTTTCCAAAGTTTGAAATTACAGAATTTCAAGTCGCGTTAGTTATTTCAGGAGCATTTCGTTTATATTATATTGCTCAAAACAAAGAGGTGAATATTCAATTCCTGTTTGAAAACGATTTGCTGATTGACCTTAACAATCATACCCAGGTTAATTATCATCAATTTAGTTTACAGGCTATTGAAAACACTGAAATATTAGTTATTGATGTGGCAAAATTATTTGAAAGAAAAGGCGAATTATTTATACAATCCGGCATTGACAGATTTATTACACAAACCCTCATTCAAATTACCACCGAACATCTCACCACCAATTTGTATTTGAGTGGTGAAGCTCGCTATTCAAAATTGTTTGAGGCTAAACCTGAGTATTTTGTGCGTTTACCTTTATATCATATTGCCTCATATCTAGGTATGGAAAAAGAAAGTTTGAGTCGTATTCGTCGCACCATTATTGAAAAAAGAAAAAAAATACGTGCAGCGTAAACATCAATAGATGGTTGAGTTATTAACTGATATACTGTAACCATTTATCCCCAACAATTTAGATCGTATTTATTGTATAACTTGTACTGCAATTTAATATGTTTTGCTAGTTCCTGATAAATTTATTGTTTTTAAGGTGTTGCGTTTAGATGATGCTAATGATATTATTTCTCCTTAAATTGACTTGCTCAACCTTTTTTCTCCACAACAGGTAAATTGCGTTGGCTTTGGAATATTATTCATTTAAATAACATCTCTCCTGTAATAAAATTATTTTGCGACTGAACAGATTGGTGCATTGATTTATGTTTTCAATATTTATATTGAAAACATAAATCACTTAGTATAGCTCGTGTTTTTATGCATCGAGCTTGTTTTCAAGCCGCTTAGAATTTGCATGCTTACGTCCCTGAAATGCGCTATGCTATTGCCTTTTAGCTCATTAGTTATAAAATGCGTAAATTTGTATGTATATTATAAAAACACTACATGGATTTTACGACATTTGGATTTGAACAGGAATTAATGGAGGGGATGATGTCGATGGGTTTCAAAGCCCCCACGCCAATTCAGGAACAGGCCATTCCGATAATACTCAGCAATAAAGATATTATAGCCTGTGCGCAAACGGGAACAGGAAAAACAGCTGCGTATTTATTACCTGTAATCAATAAAATTATTAAAAGAGGACATGGCTCCATCAATACATTAATAATTGTTCCTACCCGCGAATTAGCCGTTCAGATAGATGAGGCAATAAGGGCATTTACTTATTTTACCAATTTGAGTTCTATTGCTGTATATGGTGGTAATGATGGTGTAATGTATGAACAGGAAAAACGTTCATTTCGTGAAGGTGTTGATATTATTGTTGGCACACCCGGAAGATTATTATCACATATTTCACAAGGGTATTTAAAATTTGATACGTTGCAACATCTTATTTTGGATGAAGCAGACAGGATGTTGGATATGGGATTTAGTGATGATATTAGTCGTATTATTTCTTATTTACCCGAAAACAGACAATCATTATTATTCTCAGCAACCATGCCGGGAAAAATTAGAGCTATTGCTAAAAAAATATTAAAAGACCCCGACCAAATTAATATTGCCTTATCAAAACCTGCAGAAGGAGTTACGCAAGGTGTTTATATTTTGCACGATGCGCAAAAAATGCCTTTACTGAGAATTATATTAAACGGTCGCGATATAAAAAGCATACTCATATTTTCATCAACAAAAGAAAAGGTGAAACAATTGGAGATGGAGTTGAAACGATTAAAATATAATGTATCAGCCATCCATTCCGATTTAGAACAAATTCAACGCAAAGCAGTGTTGCGTAGTTTTAGTAACAGAGAATTACAAATATTGGTCGCTACAGACATATTATCCCGCGGTATAGATATCGATAATATCGGGTTGGTAATTAATTATGATGTTCCCGGTGATGCTGAAGATTATATACATCGCGTAGGCCGCACCGCACGTGCCGATACTAAAGGTGAAGCAATCACATTGGTGGGTCCAAATGATCAGCGCAAACTGATGCAAATTGAAGAGCTGATTGAAGGGGAAATTAACAGACTGCAAGTGCCTGAAGAATTAGGAGAAGTGCCGGCTTATGAACCTAAATTGAGAAGGAACTCAGGAAATTTTAATCGGGGCGGTAAAAAAACATTTCATCGCAGAAGTGGTCCGAGAAGGTAATACCTAAGACAATTTGTGCTGGCGTTTTTTCCAATATTTTTTCCCGTAGTTACAATATATTTCAGAACCTGCATGAATGGTTTTGTTGGCGATTAAACATACTTCATTCAACTCATTCATGCCAATAAATGCATTTGCTTTTAATCTGGTGCCTTCCACATCATTCGCATATTTTGCAAAACAATTACTGGACATACAGTCGAGTGTATTGCCATCGTGTAAATTCATGAAGTAATCATCATTTCCTGCTAAAGCTCGTTTTACAGCTTCCTGTTCAGTGATCGTTTCACCGGTATAAACGGCAATTATTTCTTCCTTATAAATAGTGATTGCAGTAAATAAACCTCGACCTGCACCTGCAATACGCGAATTTTCGATATATAAATAATCGGTTTCAGGCGCATGAATGGCATGCTCTGACCAGGTTTTGGATGTTTTTTTTTGCTGTGCCAATGATATTTATTACCTACTTCAAAGTTACAATAATCATTATAGGAAATTATTCATATTTTTATCTTTGTTATCTAAATGCACAAAATGAAACAATTTTCGACTGTTTTTTTCACTTTTCTGTTAAGTTTATGTATATCTGCTGTAGCTAATGCACAAATTCCAATGGGCGCATATACTGCAGAACAAACGGCCTATATCACTGCTGAGGACCCAACCATGACTGATGGCAGAAACTTTAAAAATTTGCCAGTAACTATGAAAAAGGGTGAAGGTGCAATGTTTTATATGCGCGCAATATTATTTGAACCACAAATTTATATTATTGACAATGCACAGATTAATTGGAGACAAGGTGATGCTGTAATTGGAAGTGACGGCATTACTTCTTCTATTTTAATATTCATTGCGGATAAAGATACCAGCTTTAATGTCATATTTACTACTGAAATGGCAGGATCGGGTGGCGAATTTGTGTATGGTATGCGTCAGTTAGATGCGAATCAAATGTCAGTACCCACAGAGAATGATTTTTGTGGCAGATTAACTTATATGGTTAATCATTGGCAATGTATGTGGTATCTTATGGATGGTGTGCAGGATGTTTATGGTAAAACATTTAATTTTTCATTAATCCCGGACAATTCCTTTGAATTAGATGATTTTTTTATCGCAAGTGAAGATGTGTATGCCCCGGAAACTAGCGAAGAGGCTAAGGCTAAAGGCACTGAATTAATTGAAAAAATTAAAAAATGCTTGGACATGAATGCTTGGGAAATAAAAGAAGACTATTATCTTTCAGATATTGATGGAGTGGAATACACAACCACCTATTTTAATGTAAAAGGTGCATCAAATAAAGATTTTATGATGTCTTTTGCAGTAATTGTAGAAATTGATCCAACCGGGTTAAACTATGTAGTAATAGAATTTTATTAATGCTTACATTTAATTTATTGTTAAAGAGGCTGTTTATCCGGACAGCCTCTTTTTTTATTATTCACATTGTCAATTCAATTGGCACTTCAACTTTTGTAACATTATCTTTTTTATCACTAGCTTCATATAAAATGATTGCAGGCGAGTTTATATGATATGTATCAATTGTATAATCTACGAGATGGTAACTTTTAATATTACCAAAAATCACCACCTCTTCAGGCCAAACTAGAATAGTATCTGTTCCCTTTATTAATTTGACTGAAAAATCTTGTAATTCTGAATCATCTGTTACATCTGCCTGTAAAAAAATGGTGTCGTTTACAGCAAATACATCATTCGGGTCGGGTTCGTAATAAAGAATTTCGGGTCCGGTTACATCGGGTGTGCCTTTTTCATCGGAACCTTTATCACAACCAAAAAATAGTGTTGCAGCCGGCAGTAGTGCCATTGCCAAAGTAGTAGTTTTCCTCATAGTGTGTGTTTGACAGGTCTAATTTAGCTAATTATGACAAAAAATAACACAACCCTATAATTAAAATTTTAATTAAAACTTAAATCGGTGATGATGAATTAGCCCACCATAGGGTTTTCAAGGGGTTTGATTAACGGCTACAAATTTTGGACAAATGTGACATAGAAAATCCCTTGTTCAGGTATAAAAAAAGTCAGCACGAGGCTGACTTTTTTACTGTATTTAAAAACTTAATGATTACTCAACAATTAATTTTGTTGCACTTATTGCGTTAGCAGAAGTAGTGGTAACTGTATAGATACCCGCAGCAAGGTTTTCAATGTTCAGTGACAAAGTTTCACTAGTTGAAGTCGTGCTGGTTACAGATTTAACAATTTTACCATTTAAATCGGTAATTTGAATATTTCCATTAAATTCAGCTGGTAATGTGATATTTACATTTGCATTAGCCGGATTTGGATAGATGGCTGTTGCTATAGTATTTTCAGCAGCTTGGCGCATTACATAAACAGGGAAGGCACCGGTTGTTCCATCAGCTAAAGTGTAATATAAACCGAATGGTAAACTACCTTCAGGATTAAGTTCAGGTGATAAAAATCCGCTTGCATATACAACTGCACTTTGACCAGCAACAGCAGCAAGTGAAGCTTCGTAAGAAGCTACAACAACTTCAGGAGCATCGCCTAAAGCAACATCTAAAATATAGGTAGTATTAGCAGGAACAACCTGATAATCTGATACTGCACCGTAAGAAACGTTGTCTAATAATGTGGCAACATCACGTGCAATAATATCAACTGTTGGAGCATCTGTACAACCATGCACACCGAAAAATTCTAAACCATTTGCGCGGTCAGAAACAAATTCAGTATTTTTTTTACTAATAAATTAAATGCGATAGAAGCGCCATCAGGATTTGGATTAAATAAAACCGGATTTAAAACACCTGTTGCCATAGCGATATAACCGTAACCAGCTTTAAATGTTGCAGAAATTGTTGCAATAGCATCATCAACCGATTCACTTGTTGGAGGTGCAACAGCAATACTTACCGGAACATTACCCGGAACATCAATATATGGTGTAGCCGTGCGGAATGAAAAATTATCAAGGGCTAAAGCGCCATCAACATAAATATCTACAACAGCAGCAGCTGGATCAGCAGCATTGTGAATTACCTGTAATTTAGCAGTGGTAATTAATGGTAATTGTTGCACTGTTCCGTCAGGTAATGCATAAAATAATTTTAATGATTTTCCACCGGGATTTAAAGCAGTATCAAAAAATCCACTTGCAAAAATAACTGCAGATGCGCCACCTGCACCATCTAAAAATGCACGAGCACTTGCAACAATTAATGAAGGTACATCACCAGGTGTAACGTCGATAATATATTTATCTGCAGGCACACTTACATAATCAGTAAATGCAGTATATGCAGCATTATCTACAACAGTTGCTACGCCACGTGCAATGGCATCAACAGTTGGTGCATCAGTTGAACCATGGAAAAATACGAAATCAAGATTTGCTGCATCTAATGCTTCTTCGCGCATTTCGTTACGTACAAATAAATTAAAAGCAGTGCTTACGCCGTCAGGATTTGCAGCAAATGCACCTGGATCTAAAACACCGTTAGCAACAACTACATATTTATCGCCTTCGGTAAGTGTGTATGTGAAATTCGCAATTGCATCATCAACGCTAACACTGGTTGAAGGTGCAATACTAATTGTGATAGGAGTACCGGCAGGTGCATCGATATACGGTGTTGCCGTACGAAATTTAAAATCGTTTAATAATAAAGCACCATCCAAATAAACATCCACGAATTTTGCAGCGGGATCAGCTGAGTTGTGAATTACCTGCACACGTGCAGTTTGTGAAAAGCCC